>CBIHPB010000196.1:0-6995 GCA_966211485.1 uncultured Bdellovibrio sp. | reverse complement strand
TTTCGCTTTGAAGGACAGCATATTGTCGAGCTATGGGACCTGGGCCAGCCTTTGGAAAAAGAGTCTCCGAATGAAAACGGTCCCTTCTAGACTTTAACGTCTCGCCATTTTCCTTTTTTGAAATAGAACCAGGCGATCACTGTCATCAGTGCATGCGCCGCCGGAATTGCCAGCAGTGCACCGGCGGCTTTCAGATCTGTGTAGGTCACAAGCAAGTAGGCGACGGGTGTCTGAAAAACCCAAAAGCAAAGAAAGTTAATTCGGGTCGGTGCCTTGGTGTCGCCAGCTCCGTTCAATGCCTGGGTCAGCACCATTGAAATTCCGTAGAAGATAAATCCAGCAGCGATAATGCGAAGGCCTTCCACTCCGTATTTGAAGACCTCGGGATCTTGCGTGAAAATTCTGATAATCGGTTCCGCGCAACCTACTAAGAACAAAGTCACGGCCGCCATAAACCATCCGCTGTACTTGGCTGTGACCATCACGCTGCGTTCGGCTCGTTCGAATTGTTTCGCTCCGAGATTTTGTCCCATCAAGGTTGCAGCTGCGTTGCTAAGGCCCCATGCCGGCAAGATGAAGAACAAGAAATTTCGGAAGGCAATCTGATAACCGGCCGATGCGACCGTACCGCCGGTTTCGGCCACCATCTTTGTGATAAAGATCCAACTGCCGCTACCAATCATAAACTGCAGTGATGCCGGCCATGCGATGGTGAAAAGATTTTTGATCACATCCAGATCGAATCCGAAATGACGGGCCTTCAGCTGCAACATTCCGTCGCCTTTGAAGAGATGATAGCACTGATACAGCACACCCGTGCTTCGACCGATGACAGTGGCGATGGCAGCTCCTTTGAGGCCGAAATAATGAATGCAGATCGGGCACAGAATGATATTCATCCCGCTGGCAATCCATAGACTTTTCATCGCCATGGCAGCATCGCCGACGCCGCGGAAGATTCCGTTGATCAGGAATAACAACAGGATTGCGATACATCCACCTAAAAGAATTCGGGCGAAGGATGTTCCTTCTGCCACGACTTCAGGGCTTGCTCCCATATGATGAAGAATGTCCCCGGCAAAGATCGCGCCCAATCCACCTAAAATCACAGATGCAACAGTGGCCATCAAAATCGACTGAGCTCCTGCATGAGCTGCGCCTTCTGGATTTTTCTCTCCAGTTCGGCGGGCCACAACAGCGGTCGCCCCAGTCGCAATACCCATCGCGATCGAATAGACGATGCTGATCACGGATTCTGTCAGTCCGACGGTTGCAATCGCATTGGGACCCAGACCGCTGACGAAGAACATATCCACAACGGCAAAAACGCTTTCAAGACCCAATTCCAAAATCATCGGAATGGCCAGCAGAACAACGGCTTCGCCGATTCCGCCTTGGGTGTAGTCGTGGTGTTCGCCTTTAAGCGCCTGCCGCAAAATCTGGAATGCCTGCTTGAAATTCATCAAGGTAGATTAATTTATTTACCAGTTCTTGTCCCGCAAATTTACCAAAGCCAGGCCAGAACTGGATGAGCGATACAGTTCAATTCAGAAATCCAAATACAGAATGGGCGTCTGTTAAGCCAGAAGTCTTCTCAGCTCTTGCGATAGGATTTCGAGACCCTTTCGCATTTGCTGGGATGTGATCTGGGCATAGCCGATTTTGATTCCATGCAGATGAGGATTTCCAAAAAACCAATCATTTGTGCGCATATCCAGACTGACGCCCTTTTTCAGCAGGGATTCATTCAAAGTTTTCAGGTTGACCTTTTTCGGAAGCTCAAGCCAAAGCACCGGACCGCCACCAGGTTTTGTCCACTGAACGTTCTCGGGCATCATCTCTTGAAGGGACTGAATGCAGGATTGATATCTTTCATCCAAGGCCGCATGCAGTTTTTTAAGATGAGTATCGTAGTAGCCGCGATCCAGGAACTCGAAAAGGGTAGCTTCGATTAAAGTTGGATTTCCCAAAGTTCCCACACGCTTGGCCGCCAGAAAAGCGGGCATCGAGGCTTCGTTGGCCAGCAAATATCCAATACGAAGACTGGGGAGAAGTTTTTTGGTGAATGAATTGATGTAGAGAACATTTTCGCCACCCATCGAGCGAAGCGGTGTTCGGTACTCGGAAAAAGAGAGCATATCCGAACCCCAATCATCTTCGATCAGGCTGCATCCATATTTTTGCGAGAAGTGCAGAATGGCTTCCATTTCAGATGACGTGTAAGAATATCCCGTCGGATTGTGAAAATTCGTCGTGAGATACAAAGCAGAAGGGCGTTGCTCGGAAAGAATTCGCTCCCACTGTTTGAGATCCACACCTTGAAATGGATTCAACGGAAGTCCGGTGACTTTCATCTGATTCATTTCAAACAAAAGTTTTCCCATGCCGTAAGCCGGATTCTCAGTCGCGATTGATCGGCTTTTCAGCGATCTTGCCACCACATCCAAAGCCTGCTGAGAGCCGGTCGTGATGACGATGTGCTCGGCGTGTGCGGGAATTCCACGACTGGTCAAGCGCTTGGCAATAGCATGACGAAGTGGTTCGAAACCTTGGTTGTCATAGAGATAGTGGAGACCGGGAGCTTTGAGAACCGAGCGAAAGCAGTGCTCAATTTTTTTAAGAGGCAAAAGATCGCGATCGACAAAGACGCTGCCAAGAGAAATCATTTTCGCTGGTTTTTTCGAAATGCGAACTAATGGTGGAAACTGGCCTTCATACAGTGAAGGGGGAGAAGCGATCTCCTTGGATTTCACCGCACTTTTTTCCGTTTTGGGATTCTGAATGTAGTAACCAGTGCGAGAGTGACTTTTCACCAGCCCGCGCGAGCTGAGCTCGTCATAAACGGATTGCACGGTGTTTTTTGAAATTCCCAGTTGATGAGCCATGACTCGAACTGGGGGAAGTCTAGTTCCATCCAGAACAAGTCCGGAACTGATTTCTTTTTGAATGGCCGCCACCAGATCTTGCGAATGAAACGTAGAACGGGAAGGTGCGATTTGAATGCGGAGATAGGGAGTCTTTGCCAAGTTTTGCCTCGTCAAATGAAAGTATCCTGTTTTTTGGCTGGCGAACAGGGGCAGATCCGATTTTGGGACTGGGACAGAATTCCCGATTGACCTCTGGCGCCAATATCAATGAAATCATCGGAAAGGAGTCTTTATGGGTCTCAATGAAAAATCAGATACAGTCAATTGGTCACCTTCTCATTACGTCTTTATCGAAAAAGAAGGCCCTTTTCAAAATACAGCGCCCGCTGCCTGGCAAGAGTTGCATGCGAAATTGCCGGATTTTCTGAAAACAAATAAAGCGACTGCTTATACCAGCTTGTACAAAGTTGAACCGAAAATGATTTATCGGGCTGGGGTGATGGTGGCAGAAAAGCCTGCCGAAATTCCGGCTGGAATGAAATATGAAAAATTCGAAGGCGGAAAGTACTGCCGCTTTGTCTTGACCGGTTCCTACGCGCAGTTGCCTGAAGCTTGTGGACGTGTCTTTGAGATTGTTAAGAAATCCTCCATTCCAGTTCGTCCTGGATATTTTATGGAGAATTACGTGAATGATCCGCGCACAACCGCAGAGGATCAACTGATCACCGAGATCATGCTACCTGTGAATTGAAAAACAGGTTGCTTGGCGGCATTGAGCTTGTCTAAGCTGATGACATGAAAGCAAAAGCGAAGGTGATTGCCATTGTTGCAGCTTTGGTCATGGTTTTGATCGGCTGTTTCCTGTTTCTGAAACGAAATTCCCATCTGGATACAGCAGCATCCGCGGATCCAACGCATGCAACTTCATCTGATGAAATCGGTGGTTCACAGACTTTAGATCCAACTATGACTTCAAAGCCTTGGGGCGTGATTTTGTTTGACGGTGTGAAAGTGGTCGATGCCGCCGACAAGGTCGGAAAATCAGATGCGGCGGCGGTGTTTACCTTGAACACTGGCGATCAGGTTTCGATTGATGGAGTTTCGTCTCAAGACAATCAGTTCGTTGTCGTGATCAACGAAACATCAGGACAATCCGGATGGATTTCAGCTTCACAAGTTTTGGATTTGTCCCGCCGCGATGGAAGCGGTCAATACTTCCATTCTTCGACAACTCCATTGGCTCAACTGTTTATCTCCGAGCCCGACGATACGGAAAGCGTGAAGAAAAAGTACGGAATTTTAGGTGGCGAGGACTTTATCAAACGAGCCAGCAAAAATCCGAATCCTGAAGTGGCAGAGTGGGCCCGGCAAGTGACCGATGCCACTGGCTCTTCCGAACCCAATCAGTAGGTGTGCCGATGCAGGTTCAGATCCGCAACGGATATGAAGTTTTCGATCCTCAAAATCTGCCCGAACTTCGAATCTTAGTTGATGTGTTCCGAGCTTCGACGACCGCCGTTGGCATTCTGAAAAAACGACCTAGCGATTATCTGATTGCCAATGATCTGGAAACCATCCAGCGATTTAAGGATCGTGGGTATCGTGTGATCTCCGAAGTCTTTCATTTGGGGTTGGATAATTCCCCAACCTTGGTACGCGACAAAATGGATTTGGATGAAAAGGTCATCCACAAGACAACCAATCTCACCACCGCGATCGAAATTAATTTTTACAGCGGCCCCATGGTGATCGGCTGTTTTAGCAATATGGGAACCTTGGTCGACTGGGCTCACAAACAAAAGTTTGAAAAGATCGAGATCATTCCTGCCGGATTGATGGATCAAAGAAAGCCCGCCAAAGAGGACACTCACTGTGCCGAGCTGATTCAGCAGCGCTTGCTCACCGGAAAAGTGATGGCACCGGATGTGGACTTGATGCTGGGCGAATTCAACGAACTGAAGAAGACCAGAAATTGGCCCGCACATTTTATTGCCGATATTGAATGGGCCGTTCAGCTGGATACCGAAATGGAAATCCCGCAGGTCATGATAGGGCCCGACAGCACCTTCCGAGTTCATTCCGCTAAAGGTTAATCAGAAATTCAAAATTTGGCCTGATGATTGCAAAACTTCGCTGCAGAACTTCTGCAACGGAGGAAAAATATGGCACGTGGAAGCAAAGCCAGCTACACAGACAAACAGAAACGTCAGGCTCAACACATCGAAGACAGTGAAAAGAAAAGTGGACGCTCGACGAAAGATTCCGAGCGCATTGCATGGGCCACTGTCAATAAGCAAACCGGAGGAGCCGGCAAGTCTCACAAAAAAGCAAAGTCCTCTCACGCCTCGCATGCTCGCTAGGCCGGGAATTTTGCCCAATGGCGAAATCCTATGACGTCATTGTCGTGGGCGCCCGCGCCGCGGGGCTGGCCTGCGCCGCTTCTTTGCTGAAGCAGCGTTTGAATGTTCTGGTGATTGAAGCTCGCGATCGCATTGGCGGCCGTGTGCAAACCCTGTTTCATCCGGGATCCAGCTTGCCGGTCGAGCTGGGAGCCGAGTTTATTCATGGGGCACCACCTGGTCTTTTGCATCTCTTCGAACTTTTTCAACAGCCTTTCTATGATTTGCAGAACAGTCATCATCTTTTCGAAAATGGAAAACTGAAAGAGTTTTCGAAATTTTTTGAAAAGATGAACACACTTGTCGGGAAGATGGGGCGCGGTCTGAAAAAAGATCGCTCGGTTGCCTTCATGCTGGGCCAGATTCGAAACGAAAGCCCGCAAATCCGGGATATGTTTCGAGGTTACATCGAGGGATTCCAAGCTGCGGACATGAATCTGATCAGTCTTTGCTCGTTGATGGATGGTGAAGACGACAGTGAATTGAATTCCCGGGCATTGTTCCGGCCCTTGTTGGGGTATTCGTCATTGTTTTCGGCATGGGCGCATGAGCTTTTAAGTGAGGATCGGATTCGGTTCAGCACGCCGGTGAGAAAAATTCGGTGGAAAAAAAATCGTGTCACAGTTCATTGTGAATCCACTTTATCCGCGTCAGCTTTAGAATTTCAAACGCCCTGCCTGGTGATGGCGGCACCCTTTGGCGTTTTGAAAATGCCTGCATCTCTTTCGAACGGAATATCCTGGGATCCGTTGCCACCACATTGGCATCAGATGCTGGAAGGTTTGGAAATGGGGCATGTTCAGCGTCTGACCTTTCGATTTCAAGACCGATTTTGGGAAAATCTCGTGCAAGACAAGCCGCTGGGATTTGTTCATTTGAAAAATAATCAGGACTTTCCGACCTGGTGGACGTCGATTCCGGTGCGTTCAAAGCAATTGGTGGCCTGGCAGGGTGGACCGCGCGCGCAAGAGATGTCTCGCTGGAGTTTCCAACAAAAAGTGGATACGGCCCTTCAGACCTTATCAAAGTGGAGCGGCCGCAAAGTCCCTGATCTTGCCAACTGGCTGGAATCTTGTGACGGACATGATTGGAGTTCGGATCCTTACTCGATGGGTGCTTACAGTTATGTGAAAACGGATGGCCTTCCGGCGGCTCATCAATTCATGCATCCGATCGATCAGACGATTTATTTTGCGGGCGAAGCGACTTGCTTTGGAACCATGCGCGGCACCGTTCATGGTGCGGTGGAGTCCGGCTATCGCGCCAGCCGACAGATTTTAAAAAACCGACAACTTACTTACTCTGGAGAAACTAAAAATGCGAAAAGCAACCGAAACACCCAAAAAACCAAAACCCCCATTTCTCGCTCAGAAACAGAAGTCTCCAGGAATTGAATCGAAAATCAAACCGCGCCCGCAGTTTCGGGCAGCGACTTATCACGCCGCTGGAAAGCTCGAGGGAAAACGTGCCTTGATCACAGGGGGTGATAGTGGAATTGGCCGGGCTGTCGCCGTGTTGTATGCGCGTGAAGGTGCGGATGTGGCGATCACCTATTTGCCTTCGGAAAAAACCGATGCTTTGGAAACAAAGTTAAACGTCGAAAACTACGGACGAACTTGTGTGTTAATCGAAGGTGATTTAACCCGCGAAAAATTCTGCCAAGAAGCGGTCCGAAGGACAGTGAAAGAGCTGGGAGGTTTGGATATTTTGGTCAGCAATGCGGCTCATC
>CBIHPB010000195.1:0-7014 GCA_966211485.1 uncultured Bdellovibrio sp. | reverse complement strand
TCAAATGAAACACGGCCTCAGCCGTCCCGAATACAAATTTTATTGGACATGGACCTACGTGATCGCCCAAATCATGGTTCTGTTCCCAACCGTCGTGTGGTCCGCTGCCCGCGCACGTTTGCAAGGTCTGTCGCGTGTTCTTCTTTATTTTGGCTGGGGACCTTTGCTGTTCTTCTTGCTGTCGTCGTTCAAAGCCTTGGTCGAAGTCAATTGGCCGATCGTTGCCTATCCCGCCTTCTTCGGAATCGCCGCACTGGGGGCGACTTCAAAGCGGCCATTATGGATTGCCAATATTTTCTGGCTAAGCCTGATGGTGATCATTGCCAGTCATGCGATCAAACCATGGATCCCGTCAGCTCCTGACAAACTTTCCGAGTTCACACAATTTGATCCATTGATTGGAAAATCTGAAAAATATCAGCCCTTGTATGCCAGCACCTACCAAATGGCCTCAACGCTTTGGTACGAAACCAAAAGGCCGGTCTTCAAATTAAACGCTATGAGCCGCTACGACTTGTTTGACACGTTTCCGGAAAGCAGGCCGACTCGGTATCCCGTGTATGTGATGATGAAGCGGAACAGCGATTTGCCAGAATGGATCCGAATTGACCCTGTGTTTATTGTCAGCGAAGTCGAAAGTCTTGATAATGACCTGGTCATTATAAGGATCGATCGATGATTCGCGCTTTGATTTCACTGACAGTTTTGCTTTTGCTTTATTTCGTCTACGGATTTTATCTTTCGCAAAGCAATTTGACCGTCATTCCAACCAACCTCAAACGCGAATCGCCCACAGAATACTATGACTACCGTGGCGTCACCAATGTCCGCACCAATCTCAGCAATGGATCTTCTTCTCCGTCTGAAGTGATCGCCGAAGCCAAGCTTGCAGGCTTGGACTACATGTTTCTAACCGACATCAACCAATTCGATGGTGCCGAGTCGATCAACGGTTACAACGGAAATCTTTTGGTCTCAGCTGAAGGCGAGTACAGCTTTCTGGATTCACGATTGCTGTTCTACGATCTCACCTCTGGACATCGCCCAGCCGATCCAGGCGAAGCTCAAGTTTACTTCACCGATTTGCTTTCAAAAAAATTCAGCGAAGACAGTGATACTTTGGTGGTTCTGGCCCATCCCTTCCGTCAGGGGCCGACTTGGACAGGCCCTTATCCAAGTGGCCTTGATGGAGTCGAAGTTTTGAATCCCAAATCCATCTCGGCTGCCGCGTGGGAACGCTCGAAGCTTAATGTGATCTGGAGTTTTATTATTTACCCATTTAATCCCCGCTACGCGTTCCTTCGCCTTTTCCGAGAGCCTGCGGAAGAAATCGCTTTGTGGGACAAGCTCTCGCAAGAACGTCCGACGCTTGGATTCAGTGGTGCGGACGCTTCGGCTCGTGCAATTCCTTGGGCCAATACACTTTTGAAATTCCCCGCGTATCAAACATCTTTTGAAATTACCCACAATCACGTACTTCTGAATTCCGAGCTCACCGGAAATTACGTCAAAGACCGGCAGAAAATTTTCTCGGCTATCCGCAAAGGCCATTTCTATATGAGTCTTGATTTGCTAGGCGATCCAAAGGGATTTATCGCCACGATTGAGGACCGAGAAAAATCTTATCTCATGGGCGATCATGTAAAATTCAACAAATGGTTGAAAATCCACGCCCGTCTTCCGATTGAGCCCACCGCCTTTTATGAAATCGTTCTGTTTAAAAATGGCGAGCGCGAAGCCACTTCCAACGAAGTGGAGCTGACTCATACTTTGACTGGTCCCGGTATCTACCGAATCATTGTTCGCGTGAGCCCGCTTTTGCCTGTACCTGAAGGCAAAAAGTGGATCACTTGGATTTACACAAATAATTTTTACGTCAATTAGGCGGGATGCGAATAACGAGGCCCGGCTGAACCAGATTTTGGCAACACAGTCGCTCGTTTTTTGTGAATTGCCGATCTTCGATCATCTCTTGTTCAGCAGCACTCGGTGGTTCAAAGTTTTCCAAGCCTTTTTCCACAAACACACGACAGGTTCCACAAGTCCCCATGCCGCCACAGCTGTGATAAATATCGACTTCCGCATCCAGAAGAGCATCCAGAATTGTCGAGCCTTGACTCGCTTGGACAACACGATTTTCCGGCAAAACCGTGATGGAAATCATGGAATTCTTGTCGACAGACTTTCTTTTGACGAACAAACTTGAAACTCCTCTGACCATTCTGTATCAAGGATTTTATGAGATTCATAGCCTTTGACATCGAGACTACGGGCACCGTTCCCGGCGTAGATTCCGTCATCGAAATCGGAGCTGTCCGTTTTATCAACGGTCAGGTCGACGCCGTTTTTTCAACTTTGATCGATCCACTTCGACCGATTCCGCCAGGCGCTTCTGCCGTGAACGGAATTTCAAATGACATGGTCAAAGGAAAGCCGACGATTGATCGCATTTTGGAACCTCTGACCGAGTTCTGCGGTGACGATCACCTGGTGGCGCACAATGCCCCTTTCGACTCTCAGTTCCTGATTTCGGATTACAAAAAGATCGAGCTACCGACTCCGCGTGGACTGATTTTGGATACTTTGCCAATTGCTCGTAAGGTTTTTCCAGGTCTTCCCAACTACAAACTGGGAACCTTGGTTCAGCATTTGAAAATTCCAACAACTGATTTCCACCGCGCCGAAGAGGATGCGACTTATTGCGGAAAGCTTTTCTTGGAAATGGTCAAACGCATTTCGATCAATGGTCAGCCGCCAGCAGTTGATAACTTGGTCGCTTTGACTGGCAAACCAGCTTCTCGGTTCCCTGTGATCGAGAAAAAGCCTAAGCAAATGGATTTCTTCGCGGGCCTTCTCTAGGCCCCTATTTTGCAAACTTCATTCAACATGGACACCAAACGCCTTTTTGTCGCCATTGGTTTTTCCGAAAAATTCCGTCAATCCGTCGACGTTTGGACCAAGAAAATTCGCAAAACGGCGGATCATAAAGAAATTCACCTCAAATGGACTCCTCCGGATAATTATCACGTCACCTTGGCTTTCTTAGGCGACACTTTGATTTCCGACATTCCCAAAATCCAAGAGCAGATCCATGAGGTCGCGCAAAAACACACCCCGTTTCACCTCAAAATCCGCGGTATCTCGGGTTTTCCTACGGTCAGCCAGGCTCGGGTCCTCTATCTCGGTGTCCAGCGGTCCCAGGCCATTCTGGATCTCCAAAGCGCAATGGAGCAAGCCCTGCTTCCGCCAGAAAAAGTCGATCACGAATATTCACCGCATCTCACGATAGCTCGATTGCGAAATCCAAAAAGTTGTCGCGATTTGCTGTCGCCCTTTGAACATATTGATTTGGGAAAACAGGAAGTCACGTCCGTGGCGCTTTATCAAAGCATCCTATCGAACGGCTTTCCTGTTTATGAAAAAATATTTGAGGTAAATCTGAGGGCTGAGGATTCAGCCCACTGAATTAGTCTTCGGAAACCTGACCGACCTGATTCATTTCATCAACTGTGCTGTTGATCAAGAACAGGTTCTTCACTTGCTGAACTTTTCGAACATGCGCATTCTTCAGCACAACCATTTCGACCTGTTGAATCGTGTCGACGCTGGCGTCCTGAACTTCGACCTCTTCGGCCTGATGAATTTGCATGACATGAGAAGAGTCAGCCCCTTCCCCAAACACCATCACATTCGCGATCTGGTGAATGCTTTCTGCCTGTTTCGTGCGAAGGCAAAGAGCCTGCAATTGATGGATGCTTCGTACGCTTGGTGACTGAATCAAAAACTTAGGACTCTCATCGAATGAGGCCGCATGGATCTGTTCAATGTTCGTCGAAACATTTCCCGCACGAACAAACAGCTCATCAACAGCAAGCTGATGCAGCTTTGTCAGATTCATGGTCTCGATATCAATTTTTTCAGCCGTTACCTGCTGTAAAGAAACTTGGCCTGTTTTTTCGATCAGGATTTTCTTCGCAGAAATTTGGTTTCCCGTAAAACTTTGAGCCAATGAAATTTCCAAAACATCTGTATTCAATTGTTGTTTGCTGATGCCAGCACCCTGTACTTCAAACTCAGGAGCCAGTGGTTTTTGACGAAGAACCGCAGGATCGCAATTCTTTGCCAACCAATCTTTTGGACCACTGCCTGGATTTGTCGGCGGTTGATTCACTGGAGGCTGAACTGGAGGGTTCTTTGGCGGCGGATTATTTGTAACCGGCGGCATTCCACTTCCTGGTGTTCCAGGATTTCCCGAGGTGCCTGGATTTCCACCACTGTCTGGGCTTCCTGGCATTCCAGGATTATCAATAGTTCCATCACCATCGTTATCACCATCCAGTCCGTTTCCAACAACTTTAGAAGATCCGGATCCAGATAGATCTGAGACAGCTACTTTCGAGCAGTTTTGAAATCCAAATGTTGCGACAGCTCCAAGCGCAACAATCATCAGGATGGCTTTATTCTTTTTCATGGATTTCCCCCTACCCCTGAACCCTTCAAAATCGGGACCAGCACTTTTAAGCTTCTATTCTTCCCAGTTTCTCTAAAGTGTAGACGCCTTAAAAAGCGACCAACGGTTCTACATTTTAAGTGTTCGATAATGAGACAGTATTTAGACTCAAAGAAGCCATCGGCAGAGTCAATGCGACTCGACCAATTCGTCTTTCGACCCAGGAAATAACCTAACTGATTTGATCTCTAAATCTCTTGGGCTTTTTGAGCGATTGGATATCTTCGACCGCGACCGAAGGAATGTTTGGAGATCTTTAATACAGGTGCTGACTGCCATCGTTTGAATTCAGATTCCATCAACGCTCGGTAAAGCCAGCGATCTGTTTCTGTTTTGATCGGTCCACAGTCGCGGACTAAACGATCGACACTATCGTCCAACTCATCATAGGGCGGAAGACTGTCTTGGTCTTTTTGATTTGGGCGAAGTTCAGCACTTGGCGCTCGGGTCAGAATCTCTTGCGGTATCAGCTCGCGTTCCGAATTGTAGTGCGCACACATCTGGTAAATCTGTCGCTTTGTCAGATCTCCAATCGCCGCCAGTCCCCCGCAGACATCTCCGTACAAAGTCGAATAGCCCGCAGCCATCTCAGATTTATTCGAGGTCACCAGCAGCATCGAGTTTTCTTTATTCGAATATGCCATCAACAGCATTCCACGAATTCGGGCCTGCAGATTCTCATGCACCAATCCGAAACCTTCGATCTGATAGGATTTGTCGATTGTGGACTTTGCTGACTCGTAGGCATTTTGAATCGGAACTTCCAAAAAACGAATTCCCAGATTGCCAGCCAATTGCCGAGCCAGCTTCAAACTGGCAGGAGCATTGAACTGACTGGGCAATGCAATACCCGTCACATTCGCAGGCCCCAAAGCATCAGTTGCCAAGCACGCAACCAAAGCAGAATCCACTCCACCGCTGAGGCCCAGATGAACTTTCTTCAGCCCAGACTTCTCGCAGAAGTCTTTGATTCCCAGAACCAAAGCCTGACGAAGAGCTTCGGTGGCATTTGCGACCAGAGGCCGGATGCCGCCTTCCATTTTGCCGAGATCCAAGACACTCATGTCTTCTTCGAAAGCCACACACTGCAAAAGGGTTTTGCCTTTCGCATCCAGGGCAAAGCTCGCACCATCGAAAATAATTTCGTCCTGAGCACCCACAAGATTTGCATAAATCATTGGCGCCTTCAGAAGCTTCGCAGTTTGAGCAACAAGGCCCCGGCGAACTTTCAATTTGCCGTCGTAATAAGGCGACGCACTTTGATTGATAACCAGATCCACTTTTTCGCCTTTGAAAGCCAAGAGTGGGTTCTTCTGATACTGACTTTGTCCCTTCGAATTGGGCCAAGCCCAGATGTCCTCACAGATCGTGACCAAAATGCGGTGACCTTTGAAATTAAAGAAATTCTTTCGCATATCACCAGTCGCGATAAAGCGGGCTTCATCGAACACATCGCCGGTTGGTAGAAGCTCTTTATGGAAGAACCGGGTCTTCTTTCCTTTTTGAATCAGCGCCGTTGAGTTGAAATAAGGACGACCTTTTTTATTCGGATTTTTGGTGATAACACCCACCAAAGTGGCCATTCCAGCAGGGATGCCTTTTTCGATCTTCTTCAGCTCTTGCAGCTGCTGATCGACAAGCTTTGTTCGTTCCAGCAAATCGAAGGGATGGTAGCCGAACAAAGTGCTTTCCGGAAACACCACGAGATCGCAGTGTTTTTCCTGAGCTCTTTGAATCTGTGTCAGAATTTTTTCGCAGTTGAAAGAAAAATGACCGAGGGTTGTGTTGATTTGGGCGACAGCGACTCGAAAAGGCTTACGGGTGTGTTTCATTCGTTTCCGGCTTTATGAGGACTCTCCCTGAGAAGCCATCATTGTATCCATGCCAATAGGAAATAACCGTTTCAGGGAATTTCCAGCAATAATACCCTTTGCCGTTGTCAAAGTCAGCTAGCCACAAGCCTTTGGGACTGGCTCCCAATTTCATAATTTTTTGCTGCCAGCGATCAATAACTTGATTGACCTCAGTTTCCAGTTCCGACGCGCGCGCGCCGCTCATCCCTTTGATGGCCTCAATACGGTTCACCAGGTTGCGAACTTCTTTTTGGGCGACTTCTGTGATGCGATACACGACCGGCAAAAGCTCCTGAGCTTGTTCGTAGGAGAAAATGCGTTTGTGATTCAATGGGATGATATCCATTTACTCTCTTTACAGGTGAACAGGTTACTCGAATTGGGAGACCTTCTATCGACCAATCACAGTGAAGTTTCAAGAAAATCTATAGGGTGTTGAAATTAATTGAACGACCGTATGAATTGTTTTCCGACGCCTCGCGCGCACCTGAAAACATGAGTCTTTTTGGGACTGGATTTACTTTTCCATGCTCTTGGAAATTTGCAAAATCTGCCCGAAAAGGAACAGCAAAAGTGCGACGATAATCACAAGCACAATCCCGTATTTCAGATATTCGGAAAAGGACCAGGGCTTTTCCTCTTCAGTGCTGG
>CBIHPB010000194.1:0-7024 GCA_966211485.1 uncultured Bdellovibrio sp. | reverse complement strand
GGCTGTTGTTGAGAAGGGAAGTCCAGGGCTTCAAACTGTGCTGGACCATTTTGGGAAGGACCTTCTCACTCTCGACGGAAGTCTAGATCGAAAACGTCTAGGCCAGATGGTTTTCGGGAATCCTCAGAAGCTTGAGCAACTGGAATCCATTCTTCACCCTTTGGTTCGCCAAGAGACTGCCAGGCAGAAAGATGAACTTGAAAAGCGCCAATTGGCTTTTGCATTTTATGATGTGCCACTTTTGTTCGAGAAAAAAATGCAGCCGGATTTCGATGGCATCGTTGTCGTCGCGACGACCGAAGAAAATCAAAAGCTGCGAATGAAAAATCGCGATGGTCTCAGCGATTCGGAAATCGTCAATCGTTTGAAATCTCAGTTGGCGATGGCGGAAAAGCGGAAGCAAGCAACTTGGATTATCGAGAATGATGGAAACCTTCAGGATCTCAAAGCCAACACATTAAGTGTGCTCAAGAAAATTCAATCGGGCCAGGCGTAAAGCACTTGTCCGAAAAAGTGAGTTCCGGGATAGCCTTGGCGGGCGCCTAATTCCAGGCGAAACATGCGATGCCATGTCAGTGGATCTTCAAAGCCCAAGGCCACTTGCCAAAAATACCTTTGATAATCGATGACGTTGGCCAATTGATCTTTGGGCTCGTAAAAAGCGGCCGCACCGATTTTGTAGTAAGGTTTCATTTCGTGAACGAAACTGTGAAAGCAGCAAAACTTTTTAAATCCCCAATCCACACCCAGGTAACCGTGTGAAGTGAGATTGAGGCCGAATTCTTGAGCGGTTTCATCCGAGTTGTACTGCGTGCGCTGCAGATGGAATGTGGTCAGCGATTTGGTGTCTTTGTCTTTATCGACAGCACCGGCGAGGCTTCCGATTCCAAAATTTGTCGATCCCGAGGATGCTGCGGCTGAACCATGTCGGATGTACAGAGGATTGTAGTCGGGGGCCGGGGTGGCCTGAACCGCGTCTTTTTCAGCGGTGGAATTTGTCTTTTGAAAGCTTTCTTGAGTCTGGATCGGAGGCGGAGTGATCGAAGTGTTCGGAGCCGCGAAAGATGTCACCACGACCAAGGTCAAAAAAAGAGAAAAGAAAGCCAGACGCATGTGGGAAATGATATCTCAAATCCGGTGTTTGAGAATAAAATTTTTCAATATGCGCAATTCATTTCGTTTTTCGCTCGCTGTGATGGCTTTTGGACTGATCTCCTCTGTCATGTTCTCATCCGTGTCGATGGCACAAGAGGGAGTTCAAACATCTATTCACCATCTTTATCAATCGACTCGTGCGATGGGGATGGGTGACGCGTACGTCGCATCGGCGCAGGACTACACAGCCATCTTTTACAATCCCGCGGGCCTTGCCAGACGCGAAACCGGTCATCTGAATATGTCGATGGAATTTGGTGGGAGCATCGACACAAAAAAATTCTACGATGATTTCGGCACCATCGAAAAAGGCACTTACGCCAATGACGGTGAAAAGCAGACAGCTTACGCGGAACTTCTGAATCAGTATTATGGAAAAACCCTGGGGTTTCGTCTTCGTGCATTCGAAGCGATCTGGGCGCGCCCAGGCTGGTCGATCGGAATTGTTCCGATGGATTTCACATTCGATGCACAGGTTCACAATCAAGGTGCTCCGGCCTTGGATGTTCGTGCATATGCTGACACCACCGTCGCCTATGGCTACGGAGATGATTTGCATGGACTGGTTCCGGGACGTTTGTCTTGGGGGACGACGGTCAAGTTCGTCAATCGCGGATATATCAATCGCGAGGTCAACTCTTTGAATCTGGTTGCGGATCCAACGACCATTCGTAAAGAAGATGCACGCGACGGTTATACAATCGATGCGGATATCGGAACGCTGTGGACGCCACGGGTTGCAGGCGAAGGATTCTGGTCTGTATTTCAATTGGCGAAGCCAACCTTCGGAGCTGTGGTTCGTAACATCGGTGACTATGGGTTTAAAAACTCGATGAAGCTGATCAACAAGACCCAAGTCGAAGAGCCCGAGAAATTGCATCGTGTTTTGGATCTGGGAATGAAGTACGAATATCCAGAACTGTGGATCTTTGGCGGCCGGGGAGAATTGGATATCCGCGATATCGGACATCCGAACTTCACTTGGCGCCGGTCATTTCACTTGGGTTGGGAATTTGATTGGACCGTCACCTCATGGTGGAAGGGTCACTATCGCATTGGTGTCAATCAAGGCTATCCAACATTTGGAATCTCGGCCTTGCTGTTTATCTTCGATCTTGATCTCGTGACCTACGGGGAAGAAGTGGGAACTTACCACAACCCGAAGGAAAACCGAGTTTACATGGCCAAGCTGAATCTGGATTTCTAAAGCACGGCGCATGAAGCTAATCGGGCAACTGTACGATTGAACGCGCTTCAGCTTCACGGTGGTTGCGCTTTGCATTCAGTAAGAAAATTTTTGCAAGAATCTGATTTTTCTTGACGGGTTTTTCGCATTCTCAAATTTCGTTTTACAGCGTTTCTAGAGCCATTTTCCGTAAATTTTCGAATATTCATTTTGTGGTGGAAATAGGCTGATTGTGTTCGTTTAGTAGAGGATTGAATTCACACTCCTAAGCTTGATCGAATTGTGTCTGAAAATCCCATGTTATGGTGGCGACCGAACTTGGCTGAACCGAATCGGGTTGAGCCCAAATTGAAGTTGGAGGTCACTATGAATCTCAAACATCTCACCAATTCCGAGCTTCACTTGCAGACTGTCGCTAAGGCCGAACATGAACGTATGTCGACGATCGAGGTGCTATGGCATCTGCGAGAAAATGAGCGACGAATGCTTTATGCCGAGATGGGAAATCGGGACTTAAAAGAATATTGTGTCAAAGAACTGAAGTATTCCGAAGGTAGCGCCTGGCGGCGGATATCGGCCATGCGGCTTTTAAAAGATGTGCCGGAGATTGAAGAGAAAATCCAAACCGGCGATCTCAATCTCACTCAAATGGTAATGGCCCAAAGCCATTTCCGCGAAGTGAAATCAACTCAAACTGAAAAGCGCGAGGTTTTGCTGTCATTGGAGAATCAAACCGTTAAATCTACCGGACGAATCTTAGCCGAGCTCAAACCAGAAGATATGCAGGTCAAACCTGTGGAAAGCGAAAAACCAAAGCGAGGGCAGAAGCTGGAAGTCACTTTTGTTTTGGATGAGGAGATGCAAAAAGATTTGCAGGAAATTGAAATTCTACTTGGAAAGCCGCATTCAAAGCTGGAACTTTTTAAGCTTATGACCAAGCAAACTTTGGCAGATTTAAAAAAGAAGCAAATGAAAGGTCACAGAGATGCAGCAAATGCAGGGAAATGGGATGGCTCTCGGATTCATGGAAACTCAAGGTATGTATCTGCTGGCACTCGTCGGCAGGTGGAAATCAGAGATCAGAGTCGGTGTCAGTACCGAGATCCAAAATCTGGCAAGCAGTGTGAGGCGCGGTTTCATCTGCAAATTGAGCACAAGGTTCCGTTTGCGAAAGGTGGTGGGCATGATCTCAATAATTTGCAGCTCTTGTGTGGGAATCACAATCGCTTGCGAGCGATTCAGCAGTTTGGGTTTCAGAAAATCGCAAGGCATGCTAATTCTTTCCAGTCGGGAGAAACATGAAAGTCTTAATCTATATTTCGCTCTTGCTGCCATTCAATGCCTCTGCCGTGCCTAAGCTGTTTTTCACTTGGGCGCAGCCATATGACAAGATGTGTGCTCGTGGATTTGAATTTGAAAATCTTGAGAAGGAGGCCGATGGCGAAAAACTGAAATTGAGTTGGTGGTTCTCAACGTTTCTCGTTACCTCAAATCATTTTGGGCACCGAAAGAGCCCAAAGATATGAAGTTGTTTGTTGATATTCCTTTTCATGCGGTGTTCACAAGCGGGCGATGGAAATTTTGGATAAAGAGGGTCGGGACAATATTTTAAAAGAGTTGAAGTGAAATATCTTTGAAAGTGACTAAATCAGTCACCTATCGGGAAGATGAAGTCAGTTATTTTTGGAAGAGTCGAAGTCTTTAGAATCCCGTACAGCCCGGAGTGGTCGGAGCGTTGTAGCAGACCATGATGGCTTTGCCGATAGCGGCTGTGTCGGTGGTTCCTCCGCCGACGGCCGTGACCGCTGATTCGAATTGCTCGCAATAGTTTCCTGGAGCTGATTCTTTGGCGTCAACGCAGTTGGTTTCGTAGATTCCAACGACGGCGGTTCCGACTGCCGTTTGTGCGACTGTATTATTCTGCAAGGTTCCCATCAGATTTTGAAGGTCAGCACCCGTCAGTGTCGTTGTGCTGAGACCAATATTGGCTAGAACTGTTGCAGTCTGAACAAGTCCTGCCAGAAGGATCATTCCTTTCGAGTTCGATTTTGTGCAGTAGGTGAAGGCTTCTTCGGCGCTGGCTGAATTCAATGCCGAAGTTGATTCAGCAGAAAACGCCAAAGCGGCCATCACAGACAAGCTGCTGGTCGCATCCGAGTGATCTTCGCCGGCAATATTCGACATCGCGCCAGCCAGTTTCGTCGGGTTGTTGTAGCCCTCTTTCACAAATTTTCCAGCGCAGCGGATCAGATAGGCCGCTTCACTTTCAAGACCCGCAACTTTTTCAACACAGGCATCAGCTTCGGCAGCTGTCGCAAAATCCAGGCAGCTTTGTGCATCGGCGATTTTATCTGCGTCCGTTTCCTTACCGCAGCTAGAGGTCAAAAAAGAAAGGCCCAAAAGAAGTGAAATCAAAGTGAGTTTTTTCATATCTCTATTTTAATCGGAAAAAATCCCGGTTGAAATGAGGATTTCTGGTCTAGTTTCAATCGACAAAGGTCTGGATTCAAAAAACACGTCTCAAGCTGAGAACGTCTCATTCCGATAAAAAGAACGATGAACAGGATGTTCGCAACCCTTATCATGATGATCGTTTCCACCGGAGCTTTCGCGCAGGAAGTGCGAGAGAACTACAATGGCGCTCGCGCCTTGGGAATGGGTGGATGCAATATCGCCGTCGTGAATGACGAGACGGCTCTTCTGGCCAATCCGGCCGGCCTTGGAAAATTGCGCGATTCTTATGGAACTTTGATCGATCCCGAGATGGACGGAAGTTTCAATAATAAGCGCATGTACGATACCAAAGCCTATGTTGACCCTTTCGATCTCGAGCAGGTCAAAGACACCACCGACTATTCACGCGATTCTTATTATCATGCCAAAGGGCAGATGTTTCCTTCCTTTGTTGTTCGCAATTTCGGAATTGGAATTCATTTCGCCAAGACTTTGGATGCGCAGATGAGTACGGACGGGACACAGCTGACGACGTTCTATCAAGATGACATTTCTGTGCACATGGGACTGAATCTTCGATTGTTTGAAGGGCGCGTGAAAATCGGCGTGGTGGGAAAAGCCATCGGCCGAATTGAAGTCGATAAAGTGCTGACAATTCCAGGTCCTTTAGGGCTCAGCGATATTGCGTCCGAAGGTGTCGGTGTTGGGTCGGATGCGGGAATTATCCTTTCGGCTCCGGTTGTTTGGCTTCCGACTCTTTCGGCCGTCGTGCGCGATGTGGGTGGAATGGATTTCAGTCGGGGAAGTGGTGTTCGCATGCAGACGACCACTCGCCCGAAATCAGTCGACCAAGATATGGACGTGGCTTTCGCGCTGTTCCCAATTCACAGTAATAACAGCCGCTCAAGCCTGACTTTCGAAATGCAGAAACTGAAAGCGGCCAGCCTGGCGGTCGATAAGAGCCGATATTATCACGTCGGCTACGAGTACAACTATTCGGACCTTTTGTTTTTCCGTGCGGGAATGAATCAACGCTACTGGACAGCCGGTTTCGAGTTGGCCAGCGAGCACACGCAGTTTCAGATTGCCAGTTACGGAGAAGACATTGGTGTTGACGGAACGCCGGTGGAAGATCGTCGGTACATGTTTAAGTTCGCATTTCGCTTTTAAGGAAGCGGTGGGGTGAGTATGAGTCGAATTCGAATCATCAAATTTTTTTCATTCCTGCTGCTGTTTCCATTTCTGGGATGCTCGAACGTGTATCAGGGAATGGCCAACAAAACATCTGACGAAGCCCTGTATGAAGATGTTCAGATCTTGATGGACAAGCAAGAGTGGGACGAAGCCATTACGAAACTGAACTCCCTTTCGACAAATTTCAAAGTGCGATCGGACGTGATTGAGGCCTGGGCCGGTGTCTATGCCGGAAAATGCGGACTCAATTTCATCGACTATTTTGGCGCGCTTGGCAGTGCAAACCTGGGCGGCACGACGATCTTTGCCTATTTGATGGGTGCTTGGAGCGGCAAAACGACAAACGCCTCTTATTGCACGTTGGCTCAGACCAAAATGGAAGAGCTCGGGGCAACACCTGCGCTGCGAACTCCGGGACAGAATATGTTCATGGCGGTCTTGGGAATGGTGAAAATCGGAGTGTATCTGAAAGAAAGTTATCCAACCGATGGTGTGGCCGCAGCCGTGTGCACGTCCAGCGCGGCGAACGATGCGATCATTAAAGAAGTCGTGACAGGAATGGGTCTGCTGACAACAAACATCACTTATCTGACAGCTGTTCTTTCCAATAGCAGCCTGACTGGATCCTTGGATACGGTCAATACCGTCTGCGGTAGTTTTCCGGGAGCCTGTGGAAAAACCGATCCGACGCTGGTGAACACCAGCGACATCGATGCCTTTAAAGATCTTTTGAAAACGGACCGCACGAATGCAACGGCTCCACTTGGAATCGGGAACTGTGTCGATCCAACGGTGGTGCCGTGCTGCTAATTCGCCGAATTCTTATTTTGATCGCTTTTGCTTTACCAGGTGTTGTCTGGGCGGCGGCTTTTCAAGAGCCTTTCCAGTCCTTGCGACAACTGGGAATGGGTGGCGTTTACGTCTTCAATGAAACTGATCCCGCTTCATTTTTACAGAATCCGGGTTATGCCTGTTACACCGAAGGTTTGAACGTCAATCTCTTCGATATTCACTTGGGTGTGGGAGCTCTTCCGT
>CBIHPB010000193.1:0-7109 GCA_966211485.1 uncultured Bdellovibrio sp. | reverse complement strand
GTAGGTTCTCATTTCAACTTCGCCATGAAGGACCGCGTAGATGACCCAGCCGGATCCATGATCATGGGGAATTCGGTAGCGTCCTTCTTTTTCGGTGTGCGCGAGAAGCATAAAACCCCATGTTGGATCTTTGTAGAGCTCCTCAGTTTCAGGCTTTCTTTGTAAGAGATCGATCAGCCGTGGGTCGTGATCTCGAGTTTGAACCAGCTCGGTCAGAAACCGTTGGGATTTTTCGATGATTTCAGTTCCAAGTGGTCTCCAGATGTGTCGGATTCCTTCGCTGAACTTGGTCAGTGCAGATTGAGTCATTTTGGCCTCCTTGGGCTTGAAAAGTCAGGATGAATGATCCTCAGTGTGCAACTTCAAGTCGACTTGAGCTCAAGAAGAATTTTCTGAAGAGTTGGAGTTGAGCTCAATTGCGTTGATAGTCAGGTCGAGTTCCAAAATGGAACTCGAGTCGCGCTAATGCCCGGCCTTAAAAACATCGATTTGCCAAACCAGGTTTGTATTTCGAATACTATCAAAAGCAAGGAGTTGTGATGGAACTGCTGATTGATTCGGACTTGAAGGATTTCTCAGACAAAACAGAAAAATTCTTAAATGGGGACAAGCTGATTCACTCGTTTATCTTAGGCATCATGCGACGCTTTCTGGAGATTGGAAAGGCTCCTCAATTGCTGGTGAGACTGGTGGATTCGGATCAATCACTGGTCGCGGCCGGTATTCAAACAAGTCTAAGCCAAGCCTTGATCATTTCCAATTACTCAGAAAAACAAGCGTCCACACTTGCCGAATTGATCGCCAAACAGGGGATTGATTTACCAGGGGTGAATGGTCCCAAATCTGCGGTCGAGGCCTTTACTAAAAGATGGGTCGAAATTCACAATAAAAAATCCAAACTCTGCGCCAATCTTCGTTTATTTTCGCTGCAAAAGGTGAAACCACCGCTTCCACCAAAAGGATTTCCACGGCCAGCGGCGGCTGAAGATCGCAATTTGATCTTTCATTGGCTTCGGGCCTTTCGTGACGAAGCCGTGCCACACGACCCCAAACCCAGCGATGAAGATCTATTTAAAAGCGTCGATGCCGGAATTTCACAGACGCAGTTTTTCGTTTGGGAGCTTGAGGGTCAGGCCATCAGCTTAGTGGGCTCGAGGCGAGAGACAGCGAATGAAAAGTGGATTGCGCCCGTGTATACCCCGCATAACTTTCGGGGATTGGGATATGGGACGGCCCTGACTGCCTATGTCAGTCAGAGAATTGTCGAGTCCGGCAAAATCGGAATGCTTTTCACCGATTTGGCCAATCCGACATCAAACAGCATCTATCAAAAAATTGGTTACGAGCCCATTTCCGACTTTCTGCATCTGGCTTTTGAAGAGTAAGCACTCGAGAGCCGAAGCTTGACCCAAATGTCTGTGGCTTGAATAATGAAGGAATGAAACTTCTTATTCTTTTTTTGACGATAGGTCTTAGCACTCAGGCATTGGCGATCAAACAGTTGCAGCTGAATTCGATTGGTTTTGGAAATCTTCTGCATCTGACTGGCACGATCGAACTTCCAAAGGTGCATCGATTGAACAAAGGCGCACCTTCGAAGATTGACGTCTTCGAAAAAGAAAAAGGAGCGTGGGTGTTAACGGAAAAAGTCAGTCTCAATGATTTTTTCTCGCTGACAGAATTGATCCGCTTTCAAAAACCGATTCATCTCCGGTCGGAGCGCTCGGATGTGAAACTTGGAATCAGTGTTTACCATTGTCCCGAAGATCACAAAGGCCTGTGCGTGATTGATGACTTTGAAGGACTGATCAAGCGCAGTTCCAGCAAAGTTACATCCGAAGTGACGGTCTCCATTCATGGCACGGATCCGACGAAATACTGATCTCAGCTCAGGCGACGATGCGTGTCCTTACCTAATTGCGAAACAACACTTGATCGCTTTCGGAAATCGGCGTGGCTTTTGCTTTCGCTTCTGATTGTCCCGTAACAATGCGGGTAAGAAGGGGAAGTCATGAAGTCATCAGAGATGAAACTGGAAAGTTCAGTTTTTAAGTCAGGCAGCACGATTCCAGAAGAGTACACGGCCCACGGACGAGATATTTCGCCCCCATTTCACTGGAGCGGAATTCCTGCTGAAGCACAATCTTTGGTTTTGATCTGTGAAGACGCCAACGCCACATCTCAGGGACAGCCGTTCACCCATTGGATTCTCTTTAATATTGAAGCGGGCCGGACAAAAATTCCGGCTGGAATCGCCAATCGCGAATCCAAACTGGTCGAGTACCGGCAAGGCGAAAACTCGTTTCACGAAGCGGGCTACAGCGGACCCAATCCACCTCGGGGGACGGGGACTCATCATTACCATTTCAAGCTTTATGCGCTGGATGCCACGCTGGATTTACCCGAGGGATGTTCTCGGGAAGAAATTTTAACGGCTATGAAAGGGCACGTGCTGGGTGAGACCGAATACATTGGCCTTCATGATTTTCACTAGTTCAGGCAGGTGATGGGTTTTATCGGCAAATGATTTTGCCTTGCCCCTGGGGATAGTAGAACTTAATTTCCTGAAGCAGGCCTTTGGCGTTAAATAAGAAAGTCAGGGACACAAACGGAGGCATCTTGCCGGCAATCAAGTCGCCGACGGTGGCTCCGGTGTTGAGTTGATCATAAAAGAGTTGGTGGTCACTTGAGTTGTCAGGATTGGGCTTACCTAAAGCCGCACGGACTTTTTCCATCGAATCGCCAAGCTTTAGGCTCATCACATTTTTCAATTGCTTGGCCCGCATATCCGGATCACTGGACATCATTTGATCCATGGCCTTTTTCTCGTTCTCTTTTTTCTCTTTGAAGATTTCGGCTAGCTCACGTGTCTCATTCTCGTCTTTATTTTTCTGCGCCTGGCGCTTGGCTATCGAAGCTTCCCATTCGGGATGAGTTTTCGCGATCCCCATTAACAGGGCCGGAACAAATTCTTTGACCGAGCTGTAAAGTTCATTTGTCGGAACCATTCTGACAGGAGGGGGTTCTTGCTTCATCGGCGCAGGCTTGCTAGCGGAGCTTTCCGTTTTCGGAAGGATTGGTTTTGGTAATGCCGGTGTCGGAGAAAGCAAAGAGACTTCGGGTTTTACGGTGGCTTTGACAACCGGTGGCGCCGCCACAGTCGGAACGGTCGTCGAAGTGGTGGTCGTTGGCTCTTCGGGCTGATCGACTTCGATTTTTTCTGGCGGCAAAGACGTCGGCGGAACCGTCGTTGTCGTGACGGTCGACGTGGTTGTGGTTACAGTCGTTGTCGTTGTGACTGTCGTCGATGTCGTCGTCGTGGGCTCCGCTTTTGCTGGCAGCTCGGTTGGAACGGTTGCCGTTGTCACCGCTGTCCCAGTCTCTTCCTTCGGAGGTTCCTGAAGTGAGACATGACTGATCGTGGTGTCGTGGAAGAATTTTGTCCCTTTCGGTTGCAGCAATCCGTTGGCCTCGCAGTAGGTCGCCATTTTCCAGTACTGGTTGAAACTGTTTTGATCACCGCTATCCAAATACAAATTTAGAATTGTCAAAAGCTGATTGACGTGGTCCTTCGAGCACGGAGTCTTCGAGTACAGCGCATAAGCCGGATAGAACGCCTTCATCGCATCCGAAAACCGCTTTTGTCGCAAGTAATGACCGCCAATCAAATTGTTCAAGCCTGTCGTACCGGGTTTTCCCAGCAGCTGCTTTTGCGTGAGCTGGAGAACAGATTGAATGGTTCCATCACAACCGGGCTTTGGAAAAGATCCTTCGCAGTTCTCGAGAGTTATTCGTAGACAAAAATAAACGGCCGAAAGATCAATCAGTTCAGCAGGAGCCGACTGGTAAGCGCCAATCGAAGTTTTGCACTGATCATAGGCTTGATTCTGCAGGAGGGTCGATTTATCCGAAATTTGTTTTCGGCGCACATCAGGTTTGAGATTTTGCGGAATCGACTTTTCAACGCCCGAAAGCTCAAGAAGTTTTTGTTCGGCCGCTTGATAGGCTTGAAAGCCTGGATGCTTGTTTTTGGCTTCGCTGATAGGCGATTCAGCGGCAAAAGCCGTCGACGCCAACAAAGACAAAGTGGTTAAAAACATCCAAAGCATTTCGTTTCCCGGGCGAGAGATTGAGCTCTCGTTTTGGTTCAAAATTCCTTACGGATGTTTATCGGGTGATCAGTGACAAAGCTTGCTAGACCAATCGCCAGAAGAGCTGATTTTCCCGGCTGTTTTGAATAGGTTCCGAAGCTGAGGCAAGTCTGGAGAATTTTAAAATTCTCCAGAGCTTGGACCATTGGACGGCTATGATTAAAGTCTGCCCAATGCGGAATCCAGATCAGCGTCGCTAGGGCTGCACTCGGAACGCCATTGGTTAAATGCTTTTGCAATTTCCAGATTGGTTGAAGATGCTGTGACCTGAGGGGCCTGGCATCCGCCGCTGGGATTGTTTGGACCCGAAGGGTCATTGCCAGGAGTTCCGGAGCCACCGCCAGAGCTGCCGCCTGAATTCGAACAGGCGGCCATCATCATGGAGACCGAAATCAGTAGAATTATTTTTTTCATGGCAAAATCTCCCGTGGCGGATGGATACCGCCAATCGGTGTGGGCCTTGGAGGAACCGCATCAATTGGCGTCGGTCGCGGTCTTGGTCCTTGTCCTGGCTGAGGCCATGGATAAGGAACCGGTGGTACATCTGGGCAGTCGCGCAGAATTTCGCACAGCAAATCCGGAGGAATCTGAGGAACCGGGCTTGGTCGCGGTTTTGGAGGTTGCAATCCTGGCCAGTTCACAGGCGGTTGTTCGGGCTCTGGTTCCGGAAGGCGGTAGGTCCCAGGTCGCAAAGTCAAATTGATGTCGTCTGAATAGACCTCATTTTGGAATCGATACTTGATAGTTCCAATCAGTCCAAGTGTTGGTTGCATCTGGCAAAGCTCAAGCGAGTTGGCTTCTTTCTCGATTGTCACTTCCAAAACTTGGCTGTCTGGATGGACGGCCACCAGCGGGTAAAGCTCTTCACGCTCTTTGCCACCTAAAGTGAATCCTTCCAATTCAAAGTCTTCAAATGCAAAATTGGTTGCGATGATTCGCTCGTCGATGTTCAAAACATCCGAGAACTTAATTTCCCACTTGGCTTTGTAGGGCCATTTGTCTTCCGTCCACTCGGGGCGAAGGATGGATCTTGAACGCTCGGCAATATCATGAACCCGAACCTGGATCTCATGAATCCGGTCCACGGTCCGGCGAGAGGGCTTTTTGTCTCGCAGGTCTGACAGCTCGTCAGTGAGGCGGAAAAGTTCGGCCATCAAGTCTGTAATTTTACCTTCGGCATTCATCGCCGCACATTCTCTAGCCAAGGCGATCTCTTGCTGCTGGGACATGAACTGACGCTGAGACTTGAGTTGATTGAACTCGGGAAGCCC
Source organism: uncultured Bdellovibrio sp. (assembly GCA_966211485.1). Lineage (GTDB taxonomy): Bacteria > Bdellovibrionota > Bdellovibrionia > Bdellovibrionales > Bdellovibrionaceae > 21-14-0-10-47-8. Next base: position 1,687 of record CBIHPB010000193.1, on the reverse strand, counting down.
TTTCAGCAAGACACAAACAGCCGCGGTGGCGCAAATCACTTGGTTGATCATAAACGCTTCCTCATTCTTTCAATGCTGCGTTCCGCAAGCTGTTTGTAAATGGCACTTTGACGACGCATGCTTTCGGTCAAAGTTTTTTGTTCTTCCAAAGTCAGTGCTCGTAAGTTTGCGGTCTTGATCTGTGGAGCTAAGGCTTCATCGATCTGCTTGGCCGCAACACGCAGTTCTTGCTCGGACAGGCTTGAGAGGCTTCCCTCAATACTTGCGAAAGATTCGCCAGTCGGTTCGTACTCTTGATTTGGCTGAGCAGCTGGCTGAATCAAATTTGCAGATGCATTTCCCAAAACGATCGCCTTGGAAATTTCACTCTTCGGTGCCTCAGCAGAAACCAAAGTCTGATCTTTCGGCTGTGACTGAGAGCCTGCATACTTGATTGCAAAACCCGTCAGCAGAGCGAACGAAGTCAGAAAAAGGATAGAGCGTTTCATTGGATCCCCCTGTTATCGCTTTCCAACAAGCTGAACGTTGACATCGACGACTGGTGATATGAAGTTCACATCCAGAACGGGGCCGCTCACACCGTTGGACCAGATGTTGGATCGGTTCATCGTCTCCAGATCAAAAATCTTCGGAAGAAGGGCCAAAAGTTGAGTTTCGGCCTGCTCTTGACTTTGAGTCTGGCTGAAGTGCTGGCCCAATTTAAATCCCAACAAGGCGGCGCGAACGGCAGGCTTTGAAGACTGCTGAAGGGCGCGGTTCGAGATCTCTTCGATTTTTTGATAGTGATTCATGATTGGACGGTAGCTATCGCCTGAAATTCGAACGGCTGCTTTTCCTTTGATATTAAAATTCAAACGTCCGGCCAGCAAATCGCAGGCGATTTCTTTTGAATTCAGAACCAGATACTTTCCGTCCGCACGGTCGGCCATTGTGATTGGTCCCGGTGCAATGCCAAATCGCTCGCCAGCGGCGCGCAAACTTTTATTGTCGCGTTCGATTCGCATTGGAGAAGAAAAGCTTTCCGGCTTCAAGACGATCGAATTCGGATTCTGAGTGTAGTGCTCGACAACGTCAGTGCGAGCTTTCTCGTCAGTCAGAGTTTTCAGCTCTGGATTCGAGAATGCGAGATTGGCGAGCTCCATGCTAGGTCCAATTAAAACTTTCAATTCCAGATAGAAGCCCAGGTGATCCAAGTCACTGGTCATATTCATCTCGTTCCAAAGCTGGAAGTCACTGCGATCGGTGATATGAACCGGGCTGCTTTCATCCAGAATGCGTCGGTCAAAATCCCGGCAGTCTTCCGCAAGCGAAGCATTGTTGCGATCGGCGATGACTTTCAAATCCAATTTGTAGTCAGTTACATATGCTGTCTGCCAGAACGGAGTGCTAACCCATTTTGTTTCTGCATTTGCGTGGGCGGCTATGATCAATGCCGCTGCTGTCATGACTAGGTTTTTCATTTTCATTCCTCGAGGTTCGTCCCACTCTTGAAAGAGTGGGACATTGAAGTGTTCATTGTTTAACGGATTACTTGCGTACGTAGCTGGTCACCCAAGGTTTCAGAACGACCTTGTTGACTTCCCAAGTCTCGGTCGCTTCAAAGTCCTGAGTCTGAAGGTAGGACGCTGTTGCCGAGCTGGATCCAAAGATCGCATCCAAGCTTGTCAGGATCAAAGATCCGGCGACG
>CBIHPB010000192.1:0-7111 GCA_966211485.1 uncultured Bdellovibrio sp. | reverse complement strand
GTTTATTTCGATCAACTCTCTGCATCCGTTCTGGCAGAAGGTGTCGCTGCTGAATCCGCTTTTTTATTTTATCAATGGACTGCGCTACAGCGTTTTGGGTTCGGCCGATGTTTCGGTCGAGCAAAGTGCGGGTCTGGCATTGGTCGCGCTGATTGTGATTTACATGATGGCGCACCGGCTGTTTTCGCGGATTACTTTTTCAAGGTGGTAAAAGATGTTTGAAAATCTCTCTGGCAAAGTCACATCCAGCCTGAAGAAAATTCGGGGCTTACACAAGATCTCGGAAAGCAATATCGAAGACGCTTTAAAAGAAATTCGTCTCAGTCTGCTGGAAGCGGACGTGAACTTTAAGGTCGTAAAATCTTTCATTGACCGAGTGAAGGTTAAAGCACTGGGTGCAGAAGTTTTGAACGGTGTTCATCCAGGCCAGCAATTCACAAAAATCGTGCATGACGAGCTGATTGCAACTCTGGGCGGTGGCGCTGTTGACATCAACGTCCGTGAAAAGCCAAGCGTCTTGATGATGGTCGGTCTGCAGGGGGCGGGTAAAACCACCACCACAGCCAAACTTGCCCTCTACATTCGACAAAAGTTCGGGAAAAAAGCAGGCTTGGTGCCAGCCGACGTTTATCGTCCTGCTGCCATCGAGCAGCTGCAGACATTGGGTAAGCAAAACGGCATTGCTGTTTTCCCTTCACAAGCTTCTCAGAAACCAGAACAAATTCTGGAAGCCTCAAAAAAATGGGCTCAGGAAAACATGATCGATGTGGTGATCGTCGATACGGCTGGACGTCTGCAAATCGATGAAGATCTCATGGGCGAACTCGCCCGCTTGAAGCAGATTTGGACGCCACAAGAAGTTCTGCTGGTCGCTGATGCGATGTTGGGACAGCAGTCTGTGAACGTCGCAGAGGGCTTCCATTCAAAGCTGGGACTGACGGGCCTGATTCTGACCAAGGTGGACGGGGATGCGCGTGGCGGGGCTGCGCTGAGCATTCGTGAAGTCACCGGAGTGCCGATCAAATTCTTGGGTGTTGGTGAAAAAGTTGCAAACATCGAAGTGTTTCATCCGGACCGTCTGGCCTCGCGAATTCTTGATATGGGTGACGGTTTGTCTTTAGTCGAGCGCGCGCAAGAAGTGATGGATGAAAAATCCGCTCGCGATTCCGCTCGAAAAATGCTGAAAAACGAATTCACAATGGATGATTTCCTCTCTCAAATTCAGATGATGAAGAAGATGGGCGGACTTGAAACCATCATGAAAATGCTACCTGGCATGGGCGATTTGCAAAAGCATATGAAGGGAATGGCACCTCCGGATAAGGAAGTGAAAAAGATCGAAGCCATTATTCATTCGATGACAGCCCACGAGCGCCGGGATCCGAGGGTGCTAAATGCATCGCGTCGGGAGCGAATTGCAAAGGGTTCAGGCACTCAGGTTCAAGATATCAACAAATTTGTGAAGCAATTCGAGGAATCGAAGAAGATGATGTCGACAATGATGAAGATGACCCGCGGTCGGATGCCCTTCTAGACCCGAAGTTGATTCCAGGCTTAATTCCAGCTTGCAAATACAACTCAGTGCACGTAAAACTCTGATCTCTTGTTTTTTGAAAGGACTGATTTCATGGCAGTTGTCATTCGTTTAGCTCGTTTTGGAACCAAACACGCTCCGAAATACCGTATCACTGTGGCCGATCATCGCCGATACGTAACTGGTAAATATCTCGAAGTTCTTGGTACTTATATCCCTACTCCAAGCGGTCAGGACAAAATGGTCACGATCGATATGGCGAAGGCTCAAGACTGGATCAAGAAAGGTGCTCAGCCTACTGATCGCGTGAAGCACGTTCTGAAACTGGCCCAGACCCAGAAGTAACATTCACTAATCCTGGCCTCGCCGAATCTGCATCTTAACTGATAATTTATTTGGCATGGCTCGGAAAGTTTGTAACATCTAAGCAGAGAGTCAATCGAGTCAAATTGACATTTCAAAGTTGCCAAGATGACAAGTTGGTGTGGCAGGTTGATAAAAACTGATAGCGAGAAGGCGCTGAAATTCCTTCTCTCTGTGATGATGTGGAGGTTCAAATGATGAATCACTCAAGCTTAAAAGATCTTGTCGAGTTCATGGCAAAATCACTGGTTGATGAGCCAGAGCACGTTGAAGTGAAAGAAGTCGTTGGCGATCAAACGACAGTCGTTGAGTTGAAAGTCGCAAAAAGCGATTTGGGCAAAGTGATCGGCAAACAAGGTCGTACAGCTCGCTCAATGCGCACAATCCTGAATGCCGCGTCGACAAAGCTTCAAAAGCGCAGCGTTCTCGAAATTCTTGAATAATTTTCAGACTGAAAACTGAAAGCAGATTCAAATCTAAAGGGAGTTAAAAGCTCCCTTTTTTATTTCCCTTTAGAGATGCGGTTTTGACGCCTCCTGGCACTTTGAGATATAAAGCCACCTCTTATGTCTATGACACCTATCAAACCAGCTGCCTGGAAAAATGTTGGAAAGATTAAAGACGCCCACAGCCTGAAGGGTGAAGTCTACGTTTTGGTTTTCTCCAAAGATATCTCGTGGGCTGATCATCTTGAAAGCGCGCAAGTCGGTGAAAAGATTTTTCCAGTCCAGCGCTGGAAACCTTATAAAGACGGACTTTTGGTCAAGTTTGAAGGTGTGAACGATCGCACTCAAGCTGAAGCCATCAAAGGTCAGATTTTTTCCATCTCTGAAGAGCTTCTGGAAAGCGATGAAGGCGACACGATTTATCTCTCTGAAATTCAAGATTTTCACATCGTCGACGCCAACGGCGAAGAGCTGGGACAGATCACTGGATTTTCCAGCAATATCGCGCAGGATCTTTTGGTCGTCACAAAAAAGTCTGGTGGCCAGGCTGAGATTCCATTCGTGGACGAATTCATTGTTGAAATCGATTTCGATGCGAAGAAAATCGAAATGGATCTGCCAGAGGGAATTTGGGATCTGACGGCTCTATGAAATTTCAGGTCGTCACTTTGTTCCCGAAAATGATCGAGGCCTTCACAGCTGTAGGTGTGATCGGGCAGGCTCAGAAAAAGGGCCTGATTCAAGTTGAAACCATCAATCCACGCGTTCACACCAAAGACGTTCATCAAACTGTCGACGATCGCCCTTACGGTGGTGGTGACGGGATGGTGATGCTGGCCGAGCCTTTGCAAAAAACTTTGCAACAGATTCTAGAAGCTGAGCCTGATTCTTGGATCGTGTATCTGACGCCGCAGGGAATTCCATTTGATCAATCGCAATCAAAAGCGCTGACCTCGAAAGAAAATCTAGTTCTGCTCTGTGGCCGCTATGGCGGAATTGATCAGCGCGTGCTCAATGAATTTGTCGATGAGGAAATCTCGATCGGTGACTATGTCCTATCGGGTGGGGAGCTTGCAGCTGGTGTGGTGATCGACGCCGTCTCTCGTCAAATCCCAGGCGTATTGGGACATTCGGATTCAGCGGACAGTGACAGTTTTTCAGAGAAGCTTTCTGGCTTTTTAGAAGCACCCAGTTTCACTCGTCCGCAGGACTATCAGGGAAACAAGGTACCATCAATTCTGCTGTCGGGAAATCACGCCAAGATCGATCAGTGGCGCGAGAAGGTCTCTCAGCTTGTGACCCTGATGAAGCGACCCGATCTCAGTCTTCAGAAAGACTGGTCGAAAACAGAAGTCCGGGACTTGCAGAAATTCTGGAAGGAGCTTGGCGACGAGGACCGACAGGTGTTAGGTTTGTCGGCTCTTTCAGAAGAAGACCTGGAGCTCCTCAGTGACCAACACATCGAACAAATCTGAAGAAACCCCAAAGGTGCCGCGTCTGGCGCTGGGGCTTGTGCATCACCCGATTTTGGATCGGGAAAAGAAAATCGTTGCGACCAATATCACGAACTTCGATATCCATGATATCGCCCGGGCCGCAACTGTTTACGGGGTCGAGCGCTACTACCTGATTCATCCGATGCAAGAGCAGCTGATGTTTGTCGATCGCATACTGGATCACTGGCGTCTGGGGGCTGGCTCAAAGTTCAACCCCTTCCGCAGAACCGCCCTTCAGAACGTCATGACGGCGCCAAGCCTTGAGGCGGCCAAGAAAGACTGGGGGGTTGATTGCTTGACGGTGGCGACCCATGCTCGCCCTGTTCCGGGGACCAAATTCTTCTCCTGCCAGGAATTACACGATGAGATCCGAAAACCCGATGCGAAACCCTGCTTTTTGCTATTTGGGACCGGTTTTGGGATGACGGAAGAGTATATGCAGGGCTGTGATGGTGTTTTAGAGAGCATTCGGGGGGCTCCGCCGAAGGATTACCGGCATTTGAGCGTTCGATCGGCTGTGAGTATCTATCTTGACCGTGTTATGGGCCCATGGTAGACCCTTCAAACTTGCGTTCACAAAGATTGGGATAAAAATATGGCAAAAGCAAAAGCTGCAACAAAAGCAAAGACCAAAACCAAAAAAGCCACTGCATCTGGCGTTGAAACAAACCTGGTGCGTCGCGTAACTGCACAGAAGAAAAATGCTCAAATCGCTGAATTTCGTGCTGGTGACACAGTGAACGTATTCGTGAAAGTCAAAGAAGGCGAAAAAGAGCGCGTTCAGGTTTACAAAGGCGTTGTCACGAAACTGCAAGGCGCGGGCTCTGCTCGTTCATTCACAGTTCGTAAGATCTCGGCTGGTGTTGGTGTGGAGCGTACGTTCCCATTCACATCTCCTGCGATCGAAAAAGTTGAGCTGCTCAACATCGGTCAAGTTCGTCGCGCAAAGCTGTACTACCTCCGTAACCTCGAAGGTAAAGCTGCGAAGATCGAATCTGAACTGGTTGCTCAATCTAGCGCTGCGGAAACAGCGGCTGCTCCACAAGCTTAGTTCTGAAATAGAAATTCAAAAGAAAATATCGAACCCCCGAAGAGAAATCTTTGGGGGTTTTGTTTTTTGGTGGGCTTTCTATTTTGTGGATTTGAGGATCTGTTGATTGGGGTGGCTTCGTCCTCGGTGGTGCTACAGAAATTCAATCGGAGCTCTTGGCTCGGACAACAATCCCGATAAGCAAGCTTATCGGGATTCAATGGGGCAGATACTTCATGACGATTTGCTCACTGCCATATTGATTGCCAGCATCTCAGCGCATTTCCCTTGTCAAATCTCCGTTTCGATCTCAAACTTCCCAAATGCCAAAATCAAATGAGATTCAATTCGAAAAAGTAGACTGGAAGACCTTCTCTCCAGTCCCCGTGGTCGGCGTCGACGAAGTTGGCCGCGGTTGCTTGGCGGGCCCTGTCTATGCAGCCGCTGTCTGTCTCAAAGATGATTCTTTGGTTACGAGCCTGACGGACTCGAAGCTTTTGTCCGAGAAAAAGCGGGAAGAAATGATGCCCTTGATTTTAGAGCATCACTGGACGGGCTTGGGATTTGCTTCTGTCGAGGAAATTGATTCGATCAATATTTTGCAGGCCTCTTTGCTCGCCATGAAACGGGCCGTAGAGAATCTGGAAAAAGCGATGGGTTGCAAAACTGGACATCTTTTGGTGGATGGAAATCTCAAAGTGCCGGGGCTTATGATGAAGCAGACGACTTTGGTGAAGGGGGATCTTCGTTGTGCTCCGATTTCGGCGGCGTCGATTGTTGCCAAGGTGACTCGGGATCGTTTGATGAAGGATTTGGGAAAACAGTATCCGCAGTATGGATTTGAAGGACACAAGGGCTATGCAGCCCCGACTCATAAAAAGGCGATCGAAGAAATCGGTCCCTGCATCCACCACCGGCGCAGTTTCGCCGGGGTTAAGGAACACCTCGCGCGGCTTGTCCTGTGAGGACCTCGTTCTTAGCGATTATCAAAAACGCGGTTATCAGCTGATTCAAAAAAGATGGAAGTCTCCGTTTGCGGAAATTGATCTGCTGCTTCGGCACCCGATTGAAAAAGTTTGGGTGCTGGTCGAGGTCAAGAGTCTTCCTTCATTCGAGTACCTGCATGTGCGTGTTACGGCCCACCAAACGCGAAGATTGAGGCGGGCCTGGGCTTGGTGCCTTGAGAAGCGGCCTGGGACCCGACTGGAGCTTGCGGTGGTGGATCAGCAGAATCGTGTCTTGGTGCTGCCAGAGTTTTTATCTTAACAACCAAAGGATGCCGAAGTTGGGGCTTTGGATTGAGTCGGCAAATTCTTGCCTCGGAATCACTTCGGTGCTTAGACTGAAATTATGAAGCGACTTCTCTTGGTCTTGATCATCAGTTTTTATTCTCTGTCCTCGATGGCTGTGGACAATATGACGATTTTCCTAAAAAGCTGTGCTTACGGTACGCTGGCGGGTGCGGCGCTGGGGCTTGCGACTTTGGCGACCAGTGAAAATCCCAGCGGTAAGATGAGCAATGTCGCGCGCGGGGCCAGCCTTGGTCTGTATGCGGGAATTGGCTTTGGCGTTTATACGATTTACGGAAAGAAAGATCATGATTCGGATCTGGTTCAGCAAAGTCCGATTTGGTTTTCGCCAGTCACCAGCCAGTCAGGCAGTTTGCCTGGAAGTCCGAAAATTGATGGTCTTCAAATCAACTGGGCTTCAATTTCTTTTTAAAAATTTGATCGAATAATTTGAATAAAACTAACTAGCGAACGAATGAGTCCAGCACCGCTTCACTGAGTGGCGGACGCGAACTTCCGTCCCAGGCAAAATTCACACTGACTTCCCACTCGGGCTTTTTATTTGTGGCGCGGAAGTGAGTCAGTCCTAAATACAAACAATCACCCGGCAACCGCAGCTGGGCCCCATATCCCCAAGAGGTCAGATAGTCTGCAGGCTCGGTGCTGTAACCAAGCCGGCCAACCAGGTCCAACCATGACATGGTTTTTTTGGCTGAGAAAATATAGTTCTCGAGGCGCGGGCCCGTGCGCTTGTCGTTGGGAGTCAGTCCCGTGTACTGCAAGCTTTGCTCGACTTGAAAGAAATCGCCAATATCATTTGTCACTCGTACACGGATATTGGTGTCGGCGACTTCTTGGAAGAAGTGATAAATCGAGGTCTGAACAATACGCAGATATTTGAGATTGATATCAATATCCGAAGTTAGATTCGGCGTTTGGCTATCGGGATCTCT
>CBIHPB010000191.1:0-7139 GCA_966211485.1 uncultured Bdellovibrio sp. | reverse complement strand
GTGATGTAAAGTCCAAGCCCCAGACCCGCATAATGCCGGATCGAAGCCACACGTTCAAAGCGCTCAAAAATACGGCTTTGATCTTCGGTCGGAATTCCAATCCCTCGGTCACGGATCACAAGCTGGGCCCAATTTTCTTGAGCCGAGAGAGTAATTTCGATCGGCTTTCCATTTCCATATTTGATCGCGTTCATCAGCAGATTCAAAAAAATCTGCTCCAATCGCATCGGATCCCAAAAACCTTCGGGATCCCCTTCCAATTTCAGCTCCACCGCCGAGCCGCTTCGCTGAATTTCCATACTCGAACGCTCCAAAATATCCTGAACCAGGTCTTGCAGGCGAACGTGCCGCCGGTTAAGGACAATCCGTCCGGCGGTGATGCGCGAAACATCCAAAAGATCTTGAATTCGTTTTTCCAGGTTTCTCACCTGCCGCTCGGAGATATCAAAGGCCTTCAAAAGCTGCGGCCCCTGTGGCAAAGACTGCGTGTCCATCCCTTGCATCTGCAGGCGCATCAGCTCAAGATGCATCTTGATCGGCGTCAGCGGTGTGCGCAATTCGTGGGAAGCGATCGACAGAAACTCGTCGCGAAGCTGAATGGATTTTTCCGCCTCCTCGCGGGCCCGGCGCTCGATCACAAGAAGACGGTCTCGCTCTTGCTCGGCTTTCTTTCTTTGCGTGATGTCCTGGATCACCGTAATCATCGATTTCACCTGCCCCATTGCATTCCGGATCGGAGCCACGGAAACAATCGCCCAGACCAAATCTCCGCCTTTTGTGAGATATCTTTTCTCGAAGACCGTGGCCGGTGATGATCCCGTGACGAGTTCAAGCCGATGACCGTGACTCAGATCCACATCTTCCGGATGCGTGATCTCCGCAAACGAGCGGCCCAATAGCTCGGCTTTGCTATATCCAAGAATCCGGCAAATCTCCGGATTGACCCGCAGAATCCGGCCTTCCGGACTGACTAGCACATGCCCGACAGCCGCAAGCTCGAAAGCCGCGCGAAATTGCTCTTCACTGTGGCGCAAAGACTCCTCGCGTTCCTGGATCGTGTCCAACATTCGGTTGAAAGCCGTCACCAAGGTGTTGATTTCGATCTCACTGCTCTTTTCAGCGCGAAGCACATAAAGACCCCGCTCGGAAATCATCCGGGCTGTTTGAGTCAATTTTAACAGCGGACCCGCGACCCATTTTTGCAAACGAAGAGCCATGACAAAGGCCAAGGCTCCAGCGCACAGAAGTACCCCAGCCAGCAGCAAAATCGAAGTCGCCATTTGCTGGTGATAGTCCCGCATATTCGAGAGCAAATAAATCGTGCCATAGTCGTCTTGATCATGGAGGATTTTTTTGACGTAAGAAAGATTCCCCTCGACGAACTCTTGTCCCTCTGCGGGCGCTTGCTCGGGACAGCGCAGGGGGATTCTGGCCGCTTCATAGCCGGCGAAAAAATGTCCATCCTTTCCATACAAGCATCCCAAAACAATCTCGGGCTCGGACGAAAGCCCGCTGAGAATCTCCCTCCCGACTTTTTCATCCAGAAAGGCCAAGGCGGCCGTGCTATTGGTGCCGATCACGCCGGCCAAGGTCGAGATCGAATGCACGCTGAGACTTCGAAAGGCCGAGCGCTCGCGGACCATCAAAGAGCCACCGGTGAAAATCAAGGCCGTCATCACCGTCAGCATGATCACAAACATCAGGACGGCAAAAATCGAATGACGTGGTAAAATGTTTCTCACATCATCTCCGAATTCTCGCGATATTGAGCACGCGGGCATCGATCTTCAGGCCCGCTCTTTCAACCGCCGTGAGATCAATGGCGAACTTGACCCTGTTGTCTTCGGTATAAAACTGAATCTGCCCGCCGCTATCCAAAAAATCCCGTGTTTCCCCAACCGTCAGGGTGTTTTGCAAAGGTCTGGAGCCGCGAATTTTCAAAAAATTTTGAACTTCGGATGCGGGCACATAAAGAATATTGCAAGCCCCCGCTCTTTCCACCGAATCCAAATGCCGAACTTCCAGCGGATGATTTTCAATGCTTTTGCCACGAACCAGATTGGCCAAGGCCCCTTTGAAAGGATCGCCTCCCGAAATACAAATCGCCAAGTGATCCCCAGTCGGCAATTTTTGCGCCGGCCAATTCGTGAACTTAGCGAAGTTGTAAAGATAGGTCGCTTTGATTTCATGTTCCTGAGCTTCCAAAGCAAAACTTCGATGCGATGGGCACATCGCCGAAGACATCAGGCTTAGATAAAACATCAAGATTTTCTTCACATGCATCAAGGGATGGCTGCTGCAATCTGTGCACTTGGTGAGATCAATTCCATTTCGAGCTGATCTTTCAGGGGGAAAAGTTCTGGGGCATTTTTTCCGATGCCTCGGCTGGCGAGACTGGCTTTCTTGCCAAGAAAGGCAAGAGAGCCCCACGATAAAGGAAAACAAGAAATCTAAGAAATAAGAGGAACTAAAAAATCAGCTTCGTCTTCCGAATCTGAATCAACAAGTCATCCACCAAATCATTCATCACGTCCAACCGCTGAGACATGGTCGAAATCGTCTTTTCCTTCTTCACTTCGTTTCGCACGAAGTTTTTCAGATCCTTTAAAGCAGCACGCGCGCCTTCGATCGAGAAACGATCGCGGTGCAAGAGCTTGCGAATCAGGTACGCATTTTCGACATCTTTTTTGGTGTAGTAGCGCTGATTGTTGGAAGCTTTTTTAGGCTTCAGGATTTCAAATTCGGATTCCCAGTATCTGAGAACATACTGTTTGATTCCCAGCATGTCGGCGACTTCGCCGATCTTAAATCCCATTTTCACCGGAATGGTGTTGATCTCTTCCAGCAGTCTTTCGTCGCACAAGGCGGCCGGAAGCGAGAGAATTTGTTCCACCGGCGGAAGATCAGCCGTCTTCAATGGAACGTGCTGATCGGCCAGGGTCATTTCGGTGGCGTCTGTTTCAGGCGCCAATTCCGCTTCGATGATTTCCATCTCAGTCGTTGTCATCCTCATCCTTACCAATCAGATGCTCGTACTCTTCACCATTGAGCATGGCCTTCAGAACCTGACTGGGTCTGAAAGTCAGCACACGGCGGGCACTGATTTTGATCTGTTCATTGGTTTGCGGATTTCGGCCAACCCGCTCGTTTTTTCCACGCACAACAAAGTTTCCGAAGCCGGAGATTTTCACTTTGTCGCCTTTATTGAAAACATCTTTCAAGGTGTCGAAAACCAGCTCAACCAGTTCTGACGCCTCTTTTTTCGAAAATCCAATTTTCTGGTAAACCTTTTCAACGATATCTGCTTTGGTCATCGTTGATTTGCTGACATTCTGTCCGGCCATTTTCCCCACCTCAACCCATGAAGTTGATTCAAGTCATCACTTTGAATAGGCTAAGCCAAGTTATTGAAACCGATCAAGTTTTTTCTCGGGCGAGCAACCGAGATGACTCGCCCAGAGAGATCATAAGAAGTGGGTCCGAATGAGGATCAAAAAGACGATCGAACGAGTCGCCGGGGAAGCCCCAGTCCTATCTAACAGAGACCTGGAGCTTCTCTTTGAGCGCTTTCAGGACCTGATCGATCGATTCACTGACGACCTGATCGCGCAGCGTGTCTTTTTTGTCCTGATAGCTCAAGTGAATGGCCACAGATTTCTGCCCAGCCTCCAGCTTGTCACCCTCGTAAACGTCAAAGACCTGCAGGCCCGTTAAGAATGGTCCTGCATTCTTTTTCATCAATTCTAAAACGTCTCCAACCTTCAGCGCTTTTGGCATCACCAAAGCGAGATCGCGGTGAACGCTTGGAAACTTCGAAATGCTTTCCACTCGCTTCACACGTGGTTGGTTTTTAAACAAAACATCCAAATCCAATTCAGCCAATGCAGCCGGTACGCGAACCTTCTCGTCATCCAATAAAACCGGATGAACGGTTCCGATAAAGCCGACTTTCTTTCCTTCCACCATCAGATGAGCCGTCTGCCCACGATGCAGGAAGGCTGGAATTTCGCCCTTATTCGAAACCGGAACCCACTGAAATCCAGAAATATGAAATGCACGTAAAAGCCCCTCGATCGCTGATTTCAATTCGAAAACAACCGGATGCTGAGGATCCTTCTGCCACAATCCCGAGATCTGTCCCCAAGCCGACAATCCCAGACGCCAGCCCTCTTGGTACTGACCCACGGATTCGTGCATAAAGACTTTCCCCATCTCAAACAATCGTCCCGTTTCATTTCCCTGATTGAAATTCTGGCTGATATTTTTAAACAGCCCATAGCTCAACGTTTGACGAAGGCAGTCTTGCTCTTCGTTCAGTGGATTCAAAACTTTCACCGGCATGTCGGTCGTGCGAAGACCGGCCGCATTCATTGTCTGAATGTCCTTCAAAAATTTATTCTGAGATTTTACGCCCACAAATGTCGAGTGCAGCCCTTGCGAATACCCCTGAGCACGCATCAACTCCGAAGTCTTTCGCTGCAATTGATAATTCACATCATGCGCCGTCGGCACCAGATCCAAAACCGGAATGGTCTCCGGAATCTGATCATAGCCATTCAAGCGCGCGTACTCTTCAACCAGATCCATATCGATCTCAAGGTCAAAGCGATAACTTGGCGGCAAAATCTTGTACTCGCCCTCACCCGTCTTATCGACCTGGCAACCCAAGCGGGTCATGAAATTTTCAAACTTCACACCTTGGGCCTGGTACCCCAAGCGATCGGAAATGGTTTGAACCTTCAAGGCCACCACTTCTTTTTTCTGCGGAGTCGGATACACGTCGTGATTTTTCGAAAAAGCTTCCCCGCCCGCCACTTTCAAAATCAATTCGGTCGCGCGATCCAAAGCCTTCAGCGTGCCTTCGGGATCCACTCCACGAGCAAAACGATAACCTGAATCTGTATTCAATCCATGCGCGCGCAAAGATTTTCGCGCCGACATCGGTGCAAAGTATGCCGCTTCCAAAAACACATCGGTCGTGGCATCGGTCACACCCGAATTTTTTCCACCGATGACACCGGCGATACAAACACCGCGCTCGGCGTCTTTGATCATCAGCTCTTCACCGGTCAACGTCAGCTCGGTGCCATCCAAAGTCGTGAACTTGTCACCTTTTGTCGAGCGATCGACGACAATTTTTCGACCCTTGATTTGGGCCGCGTCAAACGCATGCAGCGGCTGACCCAATTCCATCATCACATAGTTGGTGCAATCGACGATATTGTTGATCGAATTCATCCCGACCATCTCCAAGCGCTTCGAAAGCCAAGTGGGACTTGGCCCGACTTTCACGCCTTTCAAATATCGACCAGTGTAACGAGGGCAAAGATCCGTCGCCCGAACCTCGAGACCGACTTGATCCTGAGTCGAAGAAGCCGAAAGATTCAACTGAACCTCTGGACGCTTCAATTCTTTCCCCAGCAAACACGCAACCTCACGAGCCAAGCCATAGTGGCTCAGGCAATCCGCGCGGTTCGCTGTGACCTTCAATTCAAACGTCACATCATCAAGGCCTTGATACTCGGCAAATGGTTTTCCAATCGGCGCACTCTCAGGCAAAATAACAATGCCGTCACTTTCACCCGGTAGTCCCAATTCCTTCAACGAGCACAGCATGCCGCCAGACTCAACCCCGCGCACGACGGCCTTTTTGATCGCAAAATTTCCCGGCAGCACAGCACCTGGCAAGGCCACGACCACACGGTCATTGGCTTTGTGATTCTGGGCTCCGCAAACGATTTGATGGACAACACCTTCACCTGTGGTCACACGACAAAGCGAAAGCTTATCTGCATTCGGGTGCTTGTCTTTTTCCAAAATAAGACCGGTCACAACAAATTCAAAATCGCGCGACTTGTTTTGGATCTCTTCCACTTCCAAACCGGCTTTGGTCAAAACATCGGCCAAAACTTCCGGTTTTTGGAAGTACTCTTTCACATCGACAAAATCATGCAGCCATTTCAAAGAAATTTTCATGTGCTTTTCCTAAAAGTCTCGCTTTAAACAAATTGTCCCAAGAAACGAACGTCATTTTCCGGGAACAGGCGGATGTCTTCAATTCCGTACTTGATGATCGCCATGCGCTCGATCCCGAATCCAAACGCAAATCCCTGCCAGCGCGGATATTCAATCCCCACCGCCTGGAAAACTTTCGGATTCATCAAACCGCAACCGCCAATCTCAATCCAGCCCGAGTTCTTACACATGCTGCAACCTTTGCCTTTGCAAATCGGACATGTGCAATCGACTTCAGCCGATGGCTCGGTGAACGGAAAGAAGCTGGGACGAAAGCGTGTCTTCAAATCGCCACCGAAAAACTCGCGCACGAAAAAGGTGATCGTGCCTTTGAGATCGGCCATGGAAACCTTCTCATCCACGCACATGCCTTCGATCTGATGGAAATGCGGCAGATGCGAAATATCGCTGTCACAGCGAAACACAGCACCCGTTCCAACAATTCGAAGCGGCGGTTTTTCGCCTTCCAGCGAGTGAATCTGAATCGGTGATGTGTGCGTGCGCAGAACATGCGTCGGATCGATAAAGAACGTGTCCTGCATATCACGCGCCGGATGATTGGCCGGAATGTTCAGGGCTTCAAAGTTATAAAAGTCTTTTTCAATCAATGGACCCTGTCTCAGCGAGTAACCCATGCGCGCCATGATCGAAAAAATTTCATGGGTGACCTTGGACACAGGATGCTCGGTCCCGACCGGCCGCTGGAACGCTGGCAAGGTCAAATCCACCTCTTCGGCCGACATCTTGGCTTCGAGCTCGGTCTTTTTCAGACCCTCTTCGGCCTCGGTATAAGCGGTCTCCAGCGCTTGCTTAACCTCATTGACCAATTTACCGAACAAGGGCTTTTCCTCTTTCGGGAGAGTGGCCATCTCTTTCATGATTTCAGTCAAGGCACCGTTCTTTCCTAAGAACTCAACCTTGATGTCGTAAAGAGATTTGCTCGAGCTTGCAGCCCGCATTTTTTCAAGGGCCGCATCTTTCAGGCCCGCCAGTTTTGATTGCGCATTTTGGGTTTGTGACATAGATTGCAAGGATATAATAATTTGAATGGATTTGCATACTTAAGAAGCTGGAAACAGCAAATGACGGCACCGCATTAACGATGCTGAACATGGCCGGGTATC
>CBIHPB010000190.1:0-7193 GCA_966211485.1 uncultured Bdellovibrio sp. | reverse complement strand
ATCCCATTCCGAACTCAGAAGTTAAGCCCTCTTGCGGCGATGGTATTGCACGGGTAACCGTGTGGGAGAGTAGCACGACGCCAGCTTCTATTTTGAAACCCTGATTGGGAAACCAATCGGGGTTTTTTTTTGTCCAAAATCGATTTTGAATCTTTTGTTTTTTAGATTGGTAAAATGCGCTTACCAACACTTGTCGATATCCGAGTTCCAAACATTTTTGAGCTACGAAATTTACAGGTCAGCAGGAAGAGAAGAACCTTTTCGTCAGTTCGCATTTAAGGCGGAAATTACCTTTGTTTTTTGGGCGATTGGGAGAAATCGTAGTTTCGGCTCAACTCCCAGATCTTATTTTTTGTTGTTTTATCGAAGAGGCTGAGTTGAAGAATAAAGCCTGTGGAGTTCTCTTTCTTTTCATTGTCGGGAGCATCGAAGGCTTCGATTTGAAGTTCATGGGTTCCATCAGATTTTCGATGGAAGAAGTACTTTGAAATTTCGGCCCATTTCACTTCTGTCTTATTGATTCGATGGTCGGAGATGAAAACTTCGCTCAATTGTTGGAGCTCTGTCGGAAGAGACTTCTTAGACTGAAGATCTTTGAGATCATGATAGATCGCGAGTTCGGGGCTATTGGGAGGAAAAGGTGGGCGGATCGGAAAAAAAATTTCTTCGGCTAAATAAGATGCGATCCCCACAAATAAAGCGAAAAGTGCGAGCCAAACGTACTTCAAATTTTTCCTCCACCTCTGTTTTATTATTTCCGCTAGAAAAAATGAAATCTTATCGATGGGGATTGATTCTTCGCTCCATTTCTTTAGCCTAGGTGTATGCCCAAAATTGTCTTTTGTCCAAGAATTGGCCACCTTTTGGCATTAAATAGTCTTAAATAACAAGTAAAATCAATAACTTATATCAAAATTCAAATGGCATAGGCTTTGGACTTCGGGAGATCGAGGTATCTCTATGCAAAGGCGCTATAAACTCTTATTGGGATTCTTAATCGCGAGCTACTGGGTGGCCTGCGCGCCAAAACAATTTGATAAAGACCCTGAAGTGGACAAATGCCAGAACTTCAATGAGACCTGCATCACAAAAGATGGTTTCGACTACTTTGATTACACTGCTCGTGCCAATGGTGGGTTGGTTGACGTTCTTTTTGTCGACGATAACTCGGGATCTATGTCGTTCGAACAGGCTCAGATGGCTCAGCGATTTTCTTCGTTTTTGAGTCAGCTCGACAATCGATTTATTGATTATCGCATTGGGATTATCACGACGGATGTGTCTTCCGGCGCAACGACTTCTGCTGCAGATGATGGAGCTTCCTCGGTTCTTTACAATGAGCCGCGGGCCATCAATCAGAATGGTGCTCTTCAGGATGGGAATTTGGTTCCGTTTGGGAATGGATCAGCTTTCTTAACTCCGAGCGTTTCAGATAAAGAAACTTTATTTTCGGATAACATTCAGCGCAAAGAGACCAAACAGTGCGAAGACTTCTTGAGACAGTATCCGAATAGCTCTCCGCCAGCTGATAAGTTCCACGCGAACTGTCCTTCTGGTGATGAGCGTGGAATTTTTGCAGCCAACTTGTTCTTTGAGAAAAATCCTTCATCTTTCATTCGTCCAAACGCTCATCTGGCCATTGTCTTTCTGGCGGATGAAGATGTTCGTAGCAGCCTCTATACGACAGGCGGCTCTTACGCTTTGGAAGAGAAAGACAAGCCTGAGACTTTGCTGAACAAAGTGAAAAGTGCATATTCGGGAAAATCACTGAGCGTTCATTCAATCGTTGTAAAACCAGGTGATACAGCTTGTGAAGGTAAACAAGACCGCCAAATGGGGCCTGCATCGATCAACCCAACACATGGTGTGACATTTAACCAAGTGCTTGGATCTCAAGGTGTTCAGTATGCGAAAGCAACTGAGCTCACCAATGGAATTTTGGGCGACATTTGCGCTAATGACTATGGCTCGCAGCTTGCGAACATTGGCGCAAACATCGTGGATCGAATTTCTGAAGTCAGCTTGGCTTGCTCGGCACCTCAGGATTTAACAGTTTCCATCAGTCCTTCAAAAGAAGGACTGACTTGGACTGTAAATGGATCTGCCTTGAACCTGAGCGAATCCCTGGATCCAGGAACACAGATTCACCTGACTTATTCCTGCCGCCGTCTCTAATCTCCAATCAGTGAATTGGAAGTCCTCATTTGTGAATGAAGACGAAATTTCGGATCTTGCATTCGCAAGATCCGAACAATCAAATGATCTTCCATCGAGTTCAGATCTATCGCTAAGCTCCATCGAGCTGCGAGTCAGAGCCGAAATGAAGGCATGCTTGAACGTCGAGCTCAGTGCGAGCTATTAAAACGAGGTCAGATCTAATGTTGAATTTGGTTCAAACATTTAGAACGAGCTCGGCTCCGTCGCGGACTTTAATAAATGAAAAACTTGTTTCTTGAATCTCGAGATCCGATGGTAGGTATACCAGGAAGTCGGCTTCGTCTTCGAGCGCCTGGCGCTCGGCAAGTTGCATTCTGTCTTCTGGAGACATTAGGATTCGAGAAAGTTCTTTGGAAAGTCGTCTTTCCGACTGAAACATCCGCATTGCAAACCTCCTTGTTTGATACAATGTGACTGAGTGTGAATTTCAAAAGGCAAGAACAGTTCCAGGTCTAAAATCACGATTTAGCACTGCATTGGGGAATATGTCGTCAGTCACAGACAGAATTGCGGGGCAAATAGGGAATAAATCTTGTTCAATTTAACTCCCGCCGAGATGCCAGATGGCACAAATCTTGTTCTACAAACGGAACGTCTATCGGCAATTCAGGGAGGATTCGATGCGACAAGTTTTCTTTTTGTTGGTAGCTGCGATGGTTGTTGCTTTTAGTCTCAGCTGGGCTTCTACGGGGCCTTCAGAGCATGAATTTGTTGTGCCTGATGAGGTGATTTTACCTGTGGATCATCCAGTTCGTGAGCAATTGGAAATATCGACATTTGTGTCTCTTGTAGATTCTTGCGAGAGAATTGAAAGCCTAAATCAAGAAGTGAAAGGGACTCGAATTATTTTGTCAGTGCATGTGTCCCGTATGAATGATCGACTTTGTCTCCAACAGGTGAGATCCGATATTCCGGTAAATTTCATCTTGGACAATATCTCAATGAATTCTTCAAAACAGGTTGATGTTTACTTTAGGGAAAGTGAAGACGGGCTTAAGTATTTCGGCACGATCGCGCTGAAATAAATGTTTCAGTAAGAGTGTAAGTGGTGCAGGGCTTCTGATGCCAATTCTCTTTACGGAAATAGGTCTTTCTCTTAAACACTTTGAACCGTAAGAGGGGAAAATGGAACGAGAGCTGGTGAATACCACCTATCTTCAAGAACTTTTGGATGTGACCGCGGATCAAAAGGAATTTGATTTGATTTCGCAGCTGTATCAAAGGCTGGTGACAAGCCGAGATGAGTTCTTGAGTGCATTTGAGGAGCGGATGAAAAATGATCGTGAGCAAATTTCCTTTCAGCTGCACAAGTTAAAAAATCAATTTGCAAATCTTGGATGCGTAGCCGTCAGTCAGTTGCTGGAGGACATGTACCAGCAATCGCGTAAGCAAAACTTCGCTGGGGTTCAAGGCCGCCTCGGTGAACTGAAAGATCTGTCGGACCGGACATTTCAGGAGTTGCAGGCTCACGTCAATCACTGAGGGCGATGGAAGCATTATTTGTGAACGACTTTTTAGAGCGGTGGAATCATCTGGACAATTTGAGCCGACTTCGCATCGGTGCAGATCTGCTCATTTCGATAGCCTGCTTTTCAATTCCCCTGATCGTCATTTATTTCTTTTGGCAACGGAAAAATGAAATTAAATCCAAAGGTCTTTTCGGCCTTTTTTCGGTTTCACTTTTTATGTCAGGAGTCGTGAGTTTTTCGGATCTGATCTGGGTTTTCAATGGCTCGAGCCTTCTCTTCGTTTATAGCAAGGTCGTGTTAGCATTGTTTGCAGCGGCCTCGACACTTTTACTGTTGCCGCTTTTGCCGCGCACATTGAGAGTTCCTTCAACATTGCTTTTGGCGCAAAAAAATCGAGAGCTTGAATTTGCCAATGACAAATACAATCTACTGCTGGAGGGAAGTGGCGTCGGCGTTTACGAGTGGATTCAATTCGATGACCCAAGCCTGCCTGTATTTTGGTCGGATCGGATGTTTGAGCTGCTGGGATTTATGCCAATGTCTTTCAAGCCGACATTGGGGTTTTATCTGTCATTGATTCATCCCGATGATCGGATGATGGTTGAAGACTCTTTGCGGGCATCCGCATATGGTGAGTCAGTTGATCCGTTAGAATATCGGATTCGGGTCCGCAACGAGTACCGTTGGTTTCGGGCTAGGCGTGTGACCAAACTTAGTAAGAGTGGAAAAGTTGAATTCATTATTGGTTCTGTCGAGGACATTCACGAACAGAGAGTGGCTCAGGAAAAGATTCGAAGTATGAATCTGACCTTGGAAGATGAGATCAGTAAGCGAACTTTGCAGCTGGAGCTGGCCAACAAGGCCAAGACTCGGTTTTTGGCCAACATGAGCCATGAAATGCGGACTCCGCTGGGCCTGGTTTTAGGTTTTTCAGATTTGTTGAGGGAAAACCAAAGTTTGGATAGTGATGCGAAAGAGTATGTCGGGTTGATTAGCAAAAATGGTGAGATCTTGGCCAGAGTGATCAATGATCTTTTGGATCTTTCAAAAATCGAAGCCGGAAAATTGAGATTTCAGTATTCAAAAGTGAATCTGGCGAATTTGATCGATGATTTCCGCAAAACTTTTTTGCCGAGAGCTGTGAATAAAGGAATTGAACTTCGCTTTGAGAACAAGTGTCCAGAGTCAGAATATGTTGTGACGGACGAAATTCGACTGAAGCAAATTGTCTACAATCTTTTGTCCAATGCTATCAAGTACACAGATCGCGGGTCAGTCCTGCTGACGCAGGGGCGGGAAAAAGATGTCTACTTCATTGATATTGTCGATACGGGAACTGGAATTCCGGATGGCGATAAGGGGCGTCTGTTCCAAGAATATGTACGCAGTGAAATGGCGGACTCGAGCAAGACGACAGGGACTGGCCTTGGTTTGCGCTTGGCTCAGAATTTGGCCAGTGCATTAGGTGGCAAAGTGGAGTTGATTTCGACTCAGGTTGGAAAAGGTTCACATTTCCGTCTTACCTTTGTGAGTGATGAGTTGAAATTGCAGCGGCAGAACGAGCAAAAACAAGAAACTGCGATGACAGCTCGTTTGAACTCCTATGAGATTTTCGTATTGGATGATAACGAAGATAATATTCGGCTGGCGGAGATCTTTTTGCGGAAATTGGGATGTCGGGTTAGAGGATTTACCTCTCCGAAAAGTCTTTTTGCAGAGATGGCTTCTTCGACCCCTGATTTGATTCTTTTGGATATTAATATGCCTGAAATGAGTGGCTTTGAAGTCTTTGATCGCCTTCGAGATATGAAGTTCGAAAATCCTATTTGGGCATTAACGGCCTATAGTCTGAACGAAGATATCCAGGCCATTATGGATCACGGTTTTGACGACTACATTCGCAAGCCGCTGAGTTCCGATTTGATGAGAAAAAAACTGACTTTTGAATTGAAGGAGAAAGCTCATGCTTGAGACACAAGTCAAAGTCGTCCTTTTGGATGATAGTATCTCTGATCTCTCGATCTTGAAACTTTATGCAGGAAAGATGGGGCTTCAGCCCTGGGCTTCGACATCAACCGAAGAAGCGCTCGCACAGATGAAAAAAGAAGAAGTGCCGACGTTGCTGATCAGTGACATCTCGATGCCCGAGCGTTCCGGTTTTGAATTGTTGGAGCTTCTACGGAAGGAGGCGCCTCATGTTTCTGTGATTTTTGTGTCCGGCAATCAGGATATTGCCTATCCAGTTCAGTCCATGCGTATGGGCGCATTGGACTATCTGGTAAAACCAGTTTCGTTTGATGTCTTCGATGCTCGGGTGACGAAGGCCATTCGGCACATCGAAACTCAATATGAGTTGGGCTCGCTGAAAAAGCAGATTTTTCACGGGCAGTCTTTTGAGGGATTTGTCGGGGAAAGTGAATCCATTCGCGGAATTTTCTCAATGATTTCAAGAATTGCGCTTTATGATTCGGCAGTTCTGATCACAGGCGAAAGTGGTGTCGGAAAGGAAAAAGTTGCACGTGCAATTCACAATCGGTCGCCACGATCAAAGAATGAATTTGTTGCGATCAATTGTGCCGCCTTGCCCGAGAATCTGATTGAGTCCGAGTTGTTTGGACACGTCAAAGGTTCGTTCACTGGTGCTGACAAGGATCAACCAGGTCTTTTCATGGTCGCGGACAAAGGAACCATCTTTTTAGATGAGGTTGCCGAGTTGCCGTTGTTACTGCAGGCGAAGCTTCTGCGAGTTTTGCAGGATAAAGAGGTGCGACCTGTGGGATCGAAAAAGGCTTCGCCAGTTGATGTGCGCGTGATCTGTGCAACCCATCGCAATCTAGAGGCCCTGGTCCGCGAAGGTCGATTTCGCGAGGACCTCTATTTCCGACTGAATGTGATTCCAATTCATATCCCGCCATTGCGTGAGCGCCGTGAGGATTTGGATTTGCTGATTTCGCATGTGCTGGAGCGATTGCAAGAGCGGTGGGGGGTTAAAAAGGAGCTTTCGGTCGAGGCGAGAGAATATCTCTCTCATCATTCGTTTCCAGGCAACGTTCGGCAGTTGGAAAATATGCTAGAGCGGGCCTTTATTTTGTCTCAGGGGCAAGTGATTACGAAAGACATCTTGGAAACAAAACAGCTTTCGCAGGGATCGAAAAAAATGTTCCAGCTGGAAGATCATTTGCCATCGCTGAAAGAAATTGAGCTTCTTTATATTCAGGAAATTCTTCAGCGTAGTTCAACAAAAGATCAGGCGGCTCATGTCCTGGGAATTGGTCGCAAAACTTTATACAGAAAAGAATTTGAACTGGTCGAGTTCTTCGATTCAAAGCCGCACTAGTTGCGGTTTTGAACAATCCATTTGGTCAAAACAGTCAACACGGTTATTTGACCAGCAAGTTATTTTGTCTATTCAATCGACTGGTGATTCGCTCGATTAAGCCCATAAGTCATCGGCTTTTACTTGGACGGGTGATGGGTTAGAGGCTCAGAGCGGTTCGTCGGAGTTCG
>CBIHPB010000189.1:0-7297 GCA_966211485.1 uncultured Bdellovibrio sp. | reverse complement strand
GGCCCAGTCCAAATCACTGACTGTAGGGCTTGGAAACTCGACTTGGCGATAAGTTCGCGGCAGTCGCGGCCCTGACTTGAACCAAAGCGGAATCGACAGCAAATGCTGCTTCCACAGACTGACTCCGTAAACGCGGCGAAATCGCAAAAACTCTTCCAGAAACAAAAGAACCTTCAGCTTCCAGTATTTCGATGCTGGCTTTTGCTGCTGAAACATTTCATTTGCCTGGACCGAACGCCATTTCAGTTTCCACCTGGGTGGCTGTTTCTTTTTCAAGATTTCGGAAAAGATCCAATGATTCAGGCCTTGGCTGTTCACACCGTCATAGACGAACTGATTTGAAGTCCAAAAAGGGAAATCTCCTGCGACTTCCAGACACTCAACTTCCAATTCCTCATGGCCGTATTTTGCGATCGCTTTATCGATGATCATTTCACGCAAAACAAAATTCAGAAAGAAAGCGGTCAGCCAATGATGAGTCAGCACTCGCCAGTATTCTTCGCTTTTTTGAAGACCATTCTTTTGATTCAATTCCGTCGCGACAGCCGGCGCATATTTCTGCACCAGTTCGTCGATGCGCTTTTCGGCATTTAGCCAATCTTTCTCATCGGCAAAAGGATCTGGGGCGAATTCGCTTTTCTCCCAACCTGGAAGATTTTCCTGACCGACAAAGCACCAGGTTCCCAGGGCGATATCCGTGGGCTTCCAGTCGGCTAAGGTGGCCGAGGCCAACATCAGCTTTCTCAATTCTTAGGCCTCACGCTTTTCGCGCTTCAGCAGTTCTTTTTCAACCGACAGCCAGTCTTCGACTTCGTCAATTTCGACGAACGTATTTTCAGGCATTTCATATCCGCCGATCAGACCGAACAAACGCACGCGCTCTTTAATAAAACGCGCGTGATTGAACACATAGAAGGCACCGTTTTCCACCATCGTGCCGGCAAAATCCTGACGACGTGGACGCTTGGCAGGAGTGTAGTTCAATGGAGTTACTCCGCCCGTCTTCGCATCTTCAGCCCAATAAAACCGCTTGCTGCGAACCAAAGACAACATCGAATCAAATCCAAACTGTGTGAATTTTTTAAGTGCGGCTGTGAGATGACTTTCCTCTAACATCGGAGAGGTCGCCTGAATCAAAATCGCATTGTAGCAGGCATTTTGATCAAAATACTCCAGCAAGGCGCTTTCCGTCGAAGCTGTGTCCGTCGCCGTTTCAGGTGAACGACGGAAAAATTTTAGTTTCGAACTTTTCAGATAAGCCAATGCGGTCTCAATCTGATCGCTATCTGTACTAACCACCACTTGATCGATCAATGGACAGTCCAAGGCGGCCCGGATCGTCCAGTGTGCCAAGGGTTTGCCCGCGATCATCTTGATATTTTTCAGCGGAATCGATTTGCTGCCGCCACGAAGCGGGATGAAGGCTACGTTTTTCATCTAGACGATATTCTCTAATCTTTCCAATGCGACCCAGAAACCTTCGCCGCCATTTTTATGTCCCTGCCAAATCTCTGGAATAAATGACGCTGTTGGGCAAGTCTTGGCCAAGATTTTTCCCATACGAGGAAAATCAAGTTCTCCGTCGCCGACTTGCAGACCCTCGCCATCGATCCCTTTTGCATCACCCAAATGAAGATGGGCTGTATAGGGGCCGACTTTTTCCAGGAACTCGTAAAAATCTGCGTGAAAATTGTTGCAGGTCAAAAGCGAGTGCGAAACATCCAAGCACATGCGAAGCCCCAGCTCTTTACACTTGGCAACGATCTCATCCGCATGGACGAAAATATTCTGGTAGCGTTGGCCGCCGAAATGCCATGGGAAAGGCGCCATGGTCTGTGGGATCAACTCGACACCTTCCATATCCAGCTCTTTCAAGCTTTTGGCAAAAATGCGGTAGCATTCTTCTTTTTCCGCTTCCGAGATATTCGCATCACGGCTGAAACCGCCGATATTGGCAACGATCAGTGGTTTTTTTGTTTTTGGGAAATATTTCTTCAATCCCCGAGTGATATCGATCACCCGCTGGGTCTCACGCAGTGAAAACTGACGAAGCTTCTCATCCGGTGTTGCCAGGTCCATCAGCTGACTGTCTTTAAAAAGCTCGGGAGCATGAACGACAAAGTCGGTCTTTTGAGGACCTTTGAAATAGTCTTCCAGCTTCAGATCCATATCGGCATAGCTGAGGTGGAACTCATACAAATCCGCATTCAAATCAGTCGAGAATTTCGCATAGTCATGATAGCGAACGGGAATTCCCCATGGACGGCTGAATTTATACTGGCGTTTTTGCATGTGCCCGCCTGTCAGATCCGTCTTAAAGAAAAATTCTTCCGGCGCCATATCTCGCTCGAGCTTGGTACCAATCAATTGCTCCAAGAATCGCGGAGACAATCCCTGTCCCGGACTTTTGATATCAATATCAGCGCGGGTCAGGACATGACCCTTTTTCAATGCATGACTTGAAATCAAACTCTTCGCCAGATTCTCGCGATTGATCATCTCTCCTTGAGAGACAACCTTTTTGCCATCACCCAAAGCTTGATCCAGCTGACGGATTCCGGTCATCATCGCCGCAAAATCAGCGGGCTCGAGGCTGGCTGCGTGGTCCGGGCCTTCCATATTGCGATCCAAAGTAAAATGCCGCTCGATCACTTTCGCTCCCAAGGCGACGGCCCCCAAAGACACGGCCGTTCCGCGCTCGTGACCCGAATATCCGATCAACGGATGAATTTCCTTCAGGCGACGGATGTAATTCAGATTGATCGCATGGAAGGGAGCTGGGTAAGTGCTATTGCAATGAAGCATGACGAAGCTTGCCTTGCGATCATTCAAGAACTTCACGGTCGCCTGGATCTCTTCCTCATTCGACATACCAGAAGACAAAATCAGAGGCTTCTTGGTCGCCACAAGTTCTTCAAGCAATGGGAAGTTTGTCAGATCGGCAGAGGCTACTTTGTAGGCGGCCACTCCCATTTTCTCGAGTGTCTGAAGACTTCCTGAATCCCAAGGCGTGCAAAGATAAGTGATGCCAAGATCGCGGCAAAGCTTCATCAGCTTCATCTGTTGATCAGCGGTCAGCTCGAAGCGCTTCAGCAAATCCATTGTGTATTCAGCCGACAGATCGTCACCACTTTTTTCCAGTGATTTCTTGCGATAAACCTTCGAAAGGTCGCGCATCTGAAACTTGGCGCAGTTGGCGCCCATTTCTTTCGCAAGATAGACCATCTTCTTGGCGCGTTCGAAATCACCGTTGTGGTTGTTGCCGATTTCGGCAATCACGTAGGTGGGACTGGTATTGGAAATAATCTGACCTTCAATGTTTAACTTCATATTCATCTCTACTCTTCTCGAATCGACCAAGATCTCAGGCCGTCATGATCAAAACTAACAGATTCAATTCGAAGCCCTTTGTCTTTTAAGGCCTTCATCAGTTTATATTTGTGCAAAGGCTTAGCATAAAAAAGGAAAAAGCCTCCGCCGCCCGCCCCTAACAATTTCCCGCCGATCGCCCCGTTTTCACGGGCCGTTTCGTAGATTTCATCCAAATGTGGATTGCTGATGCTTTGGCTCAGCTTCTTTTTCATAATCCAACCCTGGTGAAGCATTTCGCCAAAATCGTTCAGCTTTCCCTTCAAGAGATTGGTTTTAAACTGAATCGTCAGAGACTTATTTGCCTCAACGATTTCACGAATGGCCGCATCGCTTTGGTAGGTCGCTTTTTGCTCGACATGGATATTGTTCGAGCTTCGCTGCTGGCTGGAATAGCAAAGCAGCAGATTTTCTTCCAATTCCAAAATCGTATTCGCATTCACACGGAACGGATGCACGACGTTTTGGTCTTCCGTGAACTCCATAAAATTAAATCCACCGAACACTGTTGCGTATTGGTCTTGCCAACCACCGGCCACATTCAAGCTCAAACGCTCGGCTTGGAAGGCCAGCTCGGCAATTTCGTATTCGTCCCATTTGTCTTCGCGGAATTGATTGAAACATCCGATGACAGACGCCAAAACGGTTGCTGATCCACCAAGGCCCGAGCCTACCGGAAAATCCGAGCGAACCTCCAGATGAAATCCAAATCGCGGCTTCATGATTTCAATCGCTGAAACGATCAGTTTCAGTTTTCCTGTGGCCTTCAGGTCATCGACGCTTTCGCCTTCAACATTCTCGTTCAAATCAGCCGAATAGATCGACATCTTGCCGTCTTCGCGCTTCAGAAGCGTCGCATGCGAATACATCTTGATGGTGGCATTCATGACCGCGCCACCGTACTTTGAGAAGTAATGAGTCAAATCAGAACCGCCGCCACTGAAACTCACACGCACAGGCGAGCGAGATCGCGCAATCACGCGCTTGTCTTGGCGAAGAGGGAAATCTTTTCGAGTGTAGACCTGCGCCAGCAGGCCGAAAGAGTCGACAACCGGAATGATATTGAAACTGCTATCTAATTTTTTGAGGATCACCTCACGGTCCGTGGTCGGCGACACCGAGAAAAACTTGGTGTTCATGCACTCGGACACTTTGCGATTGATATCGTTTTTTTCCAGCAGGAACCGGCGAATATCTCCATCGGTTGCAATCCCTAGTACCTTTTGCTTTTCGTCCAAGATAAAGACCGCACCGCTAGCGTTGTCGTCGATCTTTTTCATGGCGACAGAGATCGGATCATTTTTAGAAACAATAAACTGAGTCAAATGGCTGTTCACAAAAACCTCTTCACTTGAATTTCAAATCTCATTAACGAATCCAAAGCGGAACCTCCCGCTGAGCGCGCGAATAATCTTCGGGGATGCCAATATCAATAAATTGGCCGCGCATTGAAACGCCCTGAACTTGGCGCTGTTGCACCAAGCGCGGAAAAACATCTGTTTCCAAAGAGACAAAGCCTTCTGGGATATCGGCAGCAAGACTGCGATCCACCAAATAAATGCCGGCATTGATTTCACCGGCATGAGCAGAAGAATTCTTTTCGGTGAAGGCTGTCACATTATGATCTGCATCGACCTGGACCGCGCCATAGCGACTGACACTGGGAACCTGATGAAGAGCAATGCTCACTTTCGCAGTCGAACGTGAAACGAACTCTTTGTAATCAATATTGTAGAACGTATCACCATTGAGGATCAGGGATGTCTGCTCCTGTCCCAGAAGCATCGCCTGGCGAATGGCCCCGCCTGTTCCAAGCGGCTGACTTTCATGGCTGTAACGAATGTTCAGACCAAATTTTTCGCCGTTGCCAAAATATCCGGAAATGGTTTCGGCCATATGGCCCGTCAGCAGTACGACTTTACGAAAACCTGATTTCTGCAGATAGTTCAGAATAAACTCCAGAAACGGCTTGCCTTGAATCGGCGCCATTGGCTTGGGAACGTCAGAGACCACAGCCGAGAGCCGCGTGCCTTTGCCGCCCACCAAAACCAAAACTGGAATCTCAGCCAAGGACTTGGTCATCAATGCGACTTCCTTGCAAGAACCACCAGTCGTTGCGATTTCGCTGGATCAAAGCTTTCTTTTTTGAACGAACCATAAGTTCCCAAAACTTCGAAACTTTCTTTTTTCAAAATCTCGTGTAGGTCTTGCGCCCGGTAAAACCGAGAAACATCGACCTTCACCTCTTCAGTCATATTGCGTTTGATAAATACGGACTTGGTCACGACCGTCTCTTGGTTGATGACGTCAAAACTGTAGAGACCGTACTTGAACGGATCCGTGTCCGGAAACTGTGTCCAAAAGGTTTCAGACCCCTTTTTCATGCGGTCATCATAGTTGATAACATCGATCAAAATCGTCCCGCCGGATTGCAGACGCTCAAAGGCCGTGCGCACCAGCATTTGCGGATACTGAGCATTCTCGGGGGCCAAATACGAGAACGTATTATCAATCACGACAAAACAATTGAGATCATTGATCAGCGGCGACACCTTTGAAAAGTCGTCGTTGATATTTTCGACGTTTGTAATCTTCTCATCAGCCTTCCACTTTTCAGCAAATTTCCAACGGCTGGTGGAAATTTCAACGCCATAACCTTGAAACGAACTGATTTTTTTACGAAGAGCATACAAAAGCCCTGAATTACCAGAACCGACTTCCATCATCCGGAAGCCTTGGCCATTGCTTTTCGCTGCGCAGTTCTCGGCGATGAATGAAACATGATCTTGATAGCGGTCCAAACGACGCTGGCGGTAGGCCTGAATCTCTTCGGGACCCGAAAAATTATCCATCGCTTCGATGTTGGCGTAACTTTGAAAATTAATATCACCTAATTTCATTTTCCCCCACTCATCATCTCTTGCGCCATATGGGCCAAATGTTTTCGGTCCACTTTTCCACTGGGATTCAGTGGAATTTCCTTCAATGCAAAAAATCTTTTCGGAAAGAAGGACAGGTCCAGCTGCGCTTGAACTTTGCCTCTCAAGTCTGTGACTTCCTCGTTGGAAAGTTCGCGCTCGCAAAAAGCGACCACGCCTTGAATCAATCCATCATCCGAGCGATACGGAACAACGACCGCTTCTTTCAAAACCTGAGAACTGAGCAGACTGTATTCGATTTCGCCGATTTCAATTCGTTTACCGGCCAGCTTAATTTGATTGTCGATACGGCCAAGGCAATCGGTCAGTCCGTCTTCATTCATCACCGCACTGTCGCCGGTGCGGTACCAAGTTCGACCCTCTGAATCCCATGACATTTTCACAAACACTTTGCCGGTCTTTTCAGGATCGTTCAGATAGCCCAAAGTCACCTGCGGCCCCGCAACGACCAACTCGCCTTTTTGCCCAGCAGGGCAAAGCTGCATATTCTCATTCACAATGCGACTCTCAAGACTTTGATACGGAAAACCGATCGGCAACAGCCCATTGGTGAATTCCGTTTTTGCATGCTGAGGCAGGTATTCAAAGCGCAAACAGTCCACTGTCAATTCAGTTGGGCCATAGCGATTTTCGATGGTTGTGTTATGGGCTGCGGCTCGCCATGCATCCGCGACTGTTTTCTTGCAAGGCTCGCCAGTAAAAATCGTGTAACGCAAATGAGGCAAAGATTGTGGGCTCAGTCGTCCCAGTTTTCCCAGATATTCCGCAATCATCGGAACGGAATGCCAGAATTCGATCTTTTCCCGACGAAGATAATCGGCCGGCATAAAGATCTCGGCATTGGTCATCACACACAAAGTTCCGCCGTTCTTCCAAGTGAAGAACATATCGCAAACTGACGGATCAAAACTGAGATCAAAAGTTTGCGAACATTTATAGCCAGGTTTCAGTTCCGGATAAAATCCCTGCAGATTGTCGACCAACGCCAG
>CBIHPB010000188.1:0-7331 GCA_966211485.1 uncultured Bdellovibrio sp. | reverse complement strand
CGAAGTCCGTTCGTCAGTCTTTGATCCGCAAAAAGATTCGGGTCGATGAATCCGAAATTCCATCCAATCTCCTCATTAAAGTCGCTGATACACAGGAAGAACTGGAAGCTGCTTACCGCATTCTTTACGAAGCTTATCTCGAGTACGGTTACCAAAAACAAGAGCCTGAGAAAATGCGAATCGTAAAGTACTTTGCACTGCCGACAACGACCACTTTGGTAGCCAAGATCGAAGATCAAGTCGTCGGCACGGTGACCCTGATTCGAAAAAACTCTTTGGGATTGCCGATGGAAAAAGAGTTCAACCTCAGCAAGCACATCGGGCCGGACAAATCCGTGGTTGAAGTTTCTTCGCTGGCGATTTCAAGCGGGTATCGTCACAAACGAGGAACAATCTTTCTTCCGCTTTGCGTTTATATTTACAATTATCTCAAGCACTATGTGTCGGTCGATTATATGGCGATCGCTGTGAACCCGGCTTGGGTGGATTTTTATGAAGGCCTTTTGCTGTTCTCGCAAATTCAGCGCAGCACGATTGGGAAATATGATTTCGCCAACGGCGCTCCGGCGGTGGGGCTGATTTCAGAAATCAAATCCTTGAATGACCGAGGGGCTCCGTATTTTTCGCATCGTCCAGACAATCAAAACCTGATCAAGTTTATGAACAAGATGGATCAGCCATTCTATAAATGGCCCGTTCGTCTTTATGAAAAAGCCATGGACCCGGTTCTGACACCTGAGATGATCGAATATTTCTTCGTTCACAAAAGCCGTGTGCTCGAGCAATTGGATGATTTCGAATACCGTACACTGCGCTCGTACTATTCGCACGAGCAATACTCGTCACTTTTCCCGGATCTGCGCCAGAGATACCGTGAAACGCCAAGGTATTTGGTGAACCTGTCAGGACAGACTCCTAAAAACGACGCCATTTACATTCAAGACGTTTCTGAAAAAGGTCTGAAAGTGAAAGGACAGCTTGTGAAAGGGGAGTCACTCAGTATCCAGGTTCAGGTGGCGCGTGATCTGCATTCGCAATTGAAAGCGACTGTCGTGTGGAAAGATGAAGCCACGCAAACGGCGGGACTTCGGATTGAGGCCCACGACGATATTTGGCAGGATTACATGAGCTATCTGCGAACGGACCTAGTGAAGACGCCGGCATGATTCGACTGGAACCATTTGCGAATGACCGACTGCGAGTGCTCTTTATGGTGGAGGCCATCACCTTGGCCCATGCCTCGCGAATGTCTGTTCTGGCCAAGAGTTTGGACCCAGCTCGGTACGAAGTGCAAATGGCCTGTGATTCGCGTTTCAACCATGTGATCCAAATGGATCCCTCGAAGCTTCGTCCCCTACCTTGCATTTCAACCGAGCATTTTTTAGGTCAAGTCGCCCACGGGAAAGTGATTTGGGATCTTGAGACTTTGAAAGGTTACGTTGAAGAAGATCTCAGACGCATTCGGGATTTTAAACCGGATGTGATTGTTGGTGACTTTCGCTTGTCCTTGGCGGTCAGCGCACGCATCACGGAAACTCCTTACGTTAATTTGACGAATGCCTACTGGAGTCCATTTGGGGATTTCCGCCTGCCGGTGCCTGATGTTCCGGCGGTCCGTGTGTTTGGTCCGCGTTTTTCAGAAGGCGTCTTCAATGTGTTTGATCAGATGCTGCTGAAGCCACACGCCGAGGCCATCAACCGATTGATTTCCGATTACAAGCTTCGACTGCCAGAGTTTAACATCTGGGATTTCTATACGAACGGGGATTGGACTTTGTACGCCGATCTGCCAGGTATGGTGCCGACGAAAAACTTGCCGGAGAATCATCGTTTTATTGGTCCGATCATCTGGAATCCAAAAGTCTGCAAGCCGGTGTGGTGGGAGATGGTTCCGAAAGACCGTCCGGTCGCCTATGTCACCATGGGAAGCTCGGGCGATGGAACACTTCTGCCAAAAATCTGCGAGGCTTTGTACGGCCTCGGCATGACGACTTTAGTGGCAACAGCCGGAAACTCATTTATTCAAACCAATGTTCAAGAAAATCGTTTTGTTGCCAACTTCTTGGCGGGCGAAGACATCGCTTCTTTTGCTGACATCGTTGTGTGCAATGGTGGAAGTCCAACATCCTATCAGGCTTTATCCAAGGGAACTCCGGTCCTTGGTTTTCCAAGTAACTTTGATCAGTATCTGAATATGTCACTGCTCGAGCAATCCGGTGGGGGGCGCCTCTTGCGCTCGGAAAACCTACAGATTCAAAATATTCAACAAGCTGTCAAAGAATTGCTCACGCTGCCTAAATTTAAAAAGTCGGCGGAAGCGCTTCGCACTCGAATGGCTTTGATCAATGCGACGGAAGAATTTCAGCGCCTGATCAGCCAGATCGCAGCTTAAGATTCAAAGATTAAACTTCGCGGATATCGAAATGGCGGAGATAAAACTTCAGCTCTTCGATGCTTTCTTGGATGTCGTCCAAGGCGCGATGTGAATTTTTCTTTTGGTATTTCAATCCGTACTTGTGATTGAAGATGATCTTCCAGCTGCTGACGTCCAGCATGCGGTAATGAAGCTTATCAGTGAAGCGGTGGAAGTACTTGTCCAAAAACAGGCGGTCTTGTCCGATGGAGTTTCCGGCCAGGATCGGTTTATCTTCTTTCTTTTCAACTTTCGGCCAATGTTTGTTCAAAAGATTGATCAGGTCCTCTTCCACTTGATCCGGCATTTTGCCGAAAGGGATCTTGGCGATCAGGCCCGAGCTGGTGTGATGCTCGCGATTCCAATCATCCATCCGGTCCAAGTAGGGCTTGGGTTGGTTGACCACGGACTCATAGGTGTCGAGCACATTGAACTCATAGTCCGTGACCAGGGCTGCGCATTCGATAATCACCTCTTTGGTGATATCCAGGCCGGTCATCTCGAGGTCGATCCAAAATAGCTTTTGCTGATTGATTTTCACGGTCCAATACTAGGACTCCATCTCCCCACAGGTCAAGGAGCGTTAAGAAGGCTCCATAGCCCGTGCGCGAATCGCTTGCCCCTGATGAAGGATCGGGGTTTGATAGGTGAATGGATTTTTCGGCTCAGTTTCAATTGCACGGAAAAAAGGCATTGGTCTGTGGAGCTTCCCAAGGCATTGGCGAAGCCTGTGCTCGAGTATTGGCCGCAGCCGGCGCACAAGTCACCTTGTTGGCTCGGCGGCTTGAGCCTTTGGAAAGTCTGCGGGAGCAGCTTCCCGGTCAAAGCCATCAGGTCGTTGCCATGGATCTTGGCAACACGGTTGAAATCGACACTCGTCTGAAACCTCTTTTGCCATATCACATCGTTGTGCACAATGCAGTCGGTCCTAAAGCCGGTGGCTTGCTGGAAGCGAGCTCGGAAGATTTTCTGGCGGGCCTGCGTGTGCATCTGCTGTCGGCGCAGAAAATAGCCCAGCTGTGTGTGCCAGGAATGTCCGAGGCCGGTTACGGCCGATTCATCAATATCATTTCAACTTCGGTGAAAACGCCGCTGGCCAATCTCGGGGTTTCCAATACCGTTCGCGGCGCGATGGCCAGCTGGGCAAAAACGTTGGCAAATGAAGTCGGCCCCAAGGGCATCACGGTGAACAACGTTCTGCCTGGCTATACGAAAACACCGCGCTTTGAATCGCTTCGCAAGACAACCGCTGACATGAAGCAAATCACCGAAGCTCAGGTTGAAAATCAGTGGAAGGCTTCGGTGCCGCTGGCTCGATTTGCCGAGCCGATGGAAGTGGCGATGGCCGTTGCGTTTCTGGCAAGCCCTGCCGCCAGCTATATTTCAGGCACCAGCCTGCCGGTGGATGGCGGACGCACACCAAGCCTATGAAGTTTGATCTCTTCCTTTCGATCTGCCAAACCGAAGTCGACGGCTACACGCCTTCGGAAAAGCAGATGTTCCTTCATTTTTTCGAGCAAGTCCGGCACGCCGATCAATTGGGATTTGAAACCGCTTGGGTGGCCGAGACTCATCTATCTTGTCAGGTGCAAAAAGAAAATCCGGGTGCGGTCATTCCGGATTTCAAAGGTGAGATCGGCCTGAACACCGACATTCTTCAGCTTGCGCATTTGGTCTTTGCACAGACGAAACGAATTCAGGTCGGCTCGGCGATTCGAAATATTATCTGCAACGGCGGACCGATTGCGCATGCCGAAGCGATCCGAACATTTTTGACCTTGCATGGATTGAAGGAAGGGGAAAATCGCAAACTCAATATCGGTTTTGCCGCCGGCCGCTTTCCATTTTCCAACACACCTTACGGATTTTTTCCGAAAACGGATCTCGAAAAAGCAGCGTGGGAAATTATTAAGAACAAATATTTCCAGGAAGCGACAGAAATTTTCCTCAGAATTTTGAGCGGAGAAAGTCTGTCCTCAAAACAAATCTCTCACCGATTCTTGAAGGTCGAAGATTTCCGTGATGCTGAAATGTGGAAAAAATGTCGCGAAATCGCGACAAAATCGAACCTCTTGGAAGGTAACAAAATTCGTCTCGAGCATCACTGGAATTTCGAAAAGGTTGGAGTCATCCCTTTCGAAGCTCCTCTAAATTTGTTGAATCTGACTTTGGGAAGTCACGATCCCGAGGCGCAAATTCTTGCCAATCAAATCTTGCCGGTTGGAGTGTTTAACCTCTCCATTACTCCGCCGGCGGTGATCGAAGAGACGCACAAACGCATGCAGAGCCATTATAACGTCAAAGGCGGCCCCTGGAAGCGTGAGTACATGCCACGTACACTACTTTTGTTTATTAACGAATCGTCCGAGATTGCTCGTTTAAAAGCTCAAAAAGCCTGGGAAAACTATTGGAGAGCCATGGAAGGAACCTTGGACCCCAAGAAGGTGGAATCTGCCGTTCAAAACACAATTGCAGGTGAACCACGCGAGGTTCTTGAAAAGATCAAAGAGAAGTATCATAAAGAAGATCGACTGATGCTGTGGTTTGATTTCAACAACCATGATAGTCAAGATGTCTGCAAATCGATGTCTTTATTTATGGAAAAAGTGTCGCCACATTTGGTATAAGTCATATTCTGTGTTATAAATTAGGTACTGTTGAGGAGTTGTTATGGCTGAATTTCGACATTTGGGAACTTATTTGCGACAGAAACGTGTAGACTCTGGTTACACACAAAGTGAGCTGGCCTCTTCACTTGGCGATGTTCACAGCCAATTCGTATCGAATTGGGAGCGCGGACTTTGTGCCCCTCCGGGACACAGCTTGCACAAACTGATTGATGTGTTGAAACTCAATCGCGAGAAGCTGGTGGAAGTGATGCTAGATGATTCTCGTCTGGTTATCGAATCCAAAGTCTTTAAGAAAAAATCTAAAGCCGCCAAAAAAATGGCATAAGACATTATTTCCGAGGCTCATGCCTTTGTGAAATTTCAGAAATCTAACTGGTAAAGGAAGAATTATGGAAAACACATTGGCATTCGAGCAGGGCCGGGAGCTGTTGCTCCGATCTTCAACCTACGGCCTCCTTCAGGATCTTTCTTCTGAACTTTCGAATCGCGGAATGATGGTTCGTCCATTTTCGACTCAGTCTATTTACGCATATGCAAATCTCGACGAGGCTCGAAAAAATAAAATCAATCAGACTTTGACGGGTGTTTTGGCTTTGTGCGCGGCCGTACCATTTCCTGAGCAAACTCCAGCGAACGAGCATCCGGAAAAAGAATCTGTGTTAAAGGCCATCGATCATTTCGGTGTCGAACTTCGACACGACATCTGGGCACACCTACAGCCGGACGAAATCATCGAAGTCTACGACGAAAATGATATTCAGGTTTTACGTACATTTAATTTCTTTAAGACCAGCAGCTATTCACTGTTGGATCTTCTGACAAACGAGTGGTTCCATCTGTGGGAGCGTCCGACAAGCGTTCTGGAATTTATGATGGCGCGAGCAAAGGATCTTCACACGATCGTCGACGGGATCGAGCCTTGCAAAATCCCACGTCACGTTTTGAAAGAGATCTTCGACGACAAAGAGAATGATTTTTCTTCTCGCAAGTCGGTGCTGATCGAATTCAACATTTTGTGCCCACTGTATCGTCCGGGTCTTCCGATCCGCTCTGGATATGTGATCACCAGCAAAGCAAAAGTGCTGGATCAGGGCCAGGCTGTGGACAGCCTTGTGTTTTTGTAATCCCTTTTGTTAGGGCAAATTCTATTTCATTTTTAGCTAGGTTGTTTTGTGGCCACTTGCTTATCATGTGGCTCTCTTGCCGTCCCTGGCGCTCTTTTCCGGAAAACCAAGGGGAGGGGGAGGGGGAGGGGGAGGGAAGGAAGATTCGCTCGGAATCTTGTATCAAATTTTTGATACACAAAAGTGAGTCACTTCCAGATGGCAGTGAAGCAAAGATAATCTCCTCGAAAGCTCAGCTTCCTACTCCCTCCTACATCGACATGGTGGCTACAAAAGCCGCAGGATGCGCGAGTAGCCAGCATGCAGCGCCCAAGGACGGCAAGACCGAATCGAAAACAATCCTACGCCGCTTCCCGATCCGACCGATCCAAAGCAACGGCACGAGCTTGCTCGGCCGGCCCGGCTTTCGGAAACAAGAACTCCAGAAAACTCTTCTTCTGCTGCGCTTGCAGCCACGAATGTGTGACCACGTTGATCTGACTTTGCTCAGGTGTCTTCATCAAGGTCTCGTGCGCGGTTCGCAGCTGGTACCACGGCAGATCCGGGAACAAATGATGCTCGGAATGATAGTTGAAGTTCAGAACAACCCATCGCTCGATCAGTTTGGGATACTGACAGCTGCGTGTGATCTGATGTTGATCTCGGGCGGGGAGATGGTTCTCGCCAAGCTCATTCATGTATAGGCCAACGTGGTGTGGGAAGTTCACGATCTCCACCAGTCGCCAGAAGGCAATCAGGCCGATGGCAAGAGAGGTGGCTTGGACTGCTGAGGCCATCGCAAACAAACCAAACCACAAAGCCATCGGAGCAAGAAACGAGAAAGCAGTTGAGATCGAAAGTGGATTTGCTTTCCACTGTTTGCCGGCGGCGATCCAGAAGACGACATTTTGTGAAAAACCGGCGTAGGGAATACCGCGGTTCCAGAAAAAATTGAAAAGCTTTTGGATGCGCTGGGGACTGTTCGGAAATTTTTGAACGATCAGCAAGGTTTCGTCTTGCTCGTAATTGCCGGCCCAGAAATGGTGCTTGAGATGCGTCTTCTTCCAAAGCTCAAAGGGGAGAAGGCAGACGACGCCCGTATAAAAACCAATCACGCTGGTCAGAATTTTGTTTTGCCAGATTGTATTGTGAACCGCTTCGTGCATGATCGAGAAATTGCGGAAC
>CBIHPB010000187.1:0-7345 GCA_966211485.1 uncultured Bdellovibrio sp. | reverse complement strand
GTCTGCCTTTGCCCCTGCAGCCACCTAAAAAAATTGAAGCCATGCCTGGTGAGAATAGTTGTTTGCTGAGCTGGACTCCTGCATCCGGGCCTGGTCCTTTGAATTACAGTCTTTGTTATTCAAAAACCAAAGGTCAGGCGATGAACAGAGGCGCTACTGCGAATTGTACAATGACGACAGAGAATCGGATTGAGGTCACTCAACTAGAGGCCTCCACAAACTATTACTTTTCTCTTCAGGTCACCAATCCGACTCAGAACCTGCCTTGGTCTCCTGAGATCGAGTGCAAACCACGGCCATCAGAGAAAACATCGCCGTAAATTGGAAGTCATACTTTGGTGATGACCTGAAGGGACGGACACTGTCCTGGCATTTGTTGAATCCGGATATCGGACTTGCTAAAAGCCCGGGCCTACTGACAGACCAGCTTGCGGCACCAGAAGGCGTTTAGGCCTTTGCCCCGGCGGACCGCGCCTGGTGACGAGCAAGGCGATCCAGAGGCCGCAAACAGCGCAGTGGCGCACCAGATTTGGTCGCCGGTATCGGTCCATGTTTTGGCGCCGGCCACCATACTTCCATCCAATTCTTTGAAGGCGGCCCCGATGGCGTAAACGGCGACGTTAGCGGTTGCGACTGTTGCGGTGACAGACAAGGCTTGCTTAAGAAAAGTGCGGCGGGAGGCTGGATCCATAAATTCATGTTAGCCTGCAATCGGCACCACGCAAAGAAGGGAAAATTTTTTCCCCTTTGGTCCTGCCTTTTATGTATTGAGTAACAAAAACAATTATTCGTTTACCAAGGCGGCATCACCCCTGACCGGTGAGATTCTCCGAGAGCGGAGTTATCAGAGCTCGAAGAGTTTGAGAGAGGTCAGCGGATGATCTCGATTAGCAGCCGGGCATACAGCCAGGAATGGGCTCGCCATGACCCCACGAACAGCAGGCGGCACCGCGGTTGATGATCACGGGCTCTTGGGTATCGGCCTGCGATTGCAATGGATCATTGTCGATATTCAGCTGCAGGCGCATCGAGTGTCCGCAGCCCAAGGGATTGGCTGTCGAGCACGAAGATCCGCCTCCGTCACCAGGGCAATAACACTGCAAAATACCGCTCGAATCATAGTGGCATTGGCTGGGGTGGGTGGCGGCCCAAGCGGTGGTGTTGAGCAAGAAGCTGGCGATGGCGGCCATTAAAAAATTTTGAACTGTGATCATAACGATTTTCTCCTTCGATCGGCTGAGTATGGCGTTTAAAGATCCTTTTTCTCAAATAGATAGATCCAAGTATCACTTTATGATACCTCTGCTGGGATGAAAGATCATTCCAAGCGCCACGCAGATAGCCAGAAACTTTTGGGAACTCTTCGTGAAGTCCTCAAATCAAAAAAAATCACCTACGCCAAGCTTGCCAAGTCCGTCGGAGTTTCCGAGGTCACGGTGAAGCGATGGTTCTCGGGGCAAAGTTGCAGCCTGCAAAATATTTTTTCCATCTGTGATGTGCTGGGAATTTCTTTTTTCGATCTCGCCGCATTGGCAAAGACCGATCAAGAGGTTGATTACTTTCTTTCGTCCGAACAAGAAAAGTATTTTGCCGGCAATCCAGCCGCTTTCGGAATTCTCAAAGCCCTGCAAAAGGGAATCGAGCCCAAGCGTTTATCCGAAGTCTGGAAGCTGAGCTGGCCCAAGTTGTTTCGAATTTTGCGAAAGTTTGAAAAAATGGGATTGCTGGAAATCATGCCGTCGGATCAAGTGCGAGTGAAGGTGGTCGGCAATATTCGAACCCAACACCGCGGTCCATTTGCCCGGGCAATTCTGCGGCCTCAGATTTTGCAATTCTTAGATCATGTCGATGTCGTCTTGAAAAATCCGGATGTCTGTATGCATTCGGCCGAGGTCGAGCTGTCTGAAAAACACATCTCAGAATTCGTCGAAGAAATTCACGCTCTCGGAGCCAAATATCGGGCCCGTGCTTTTCGCGATAAAAGTCTTCTGGCAGCGGAAAAGCTTCGCTCGGTCCGCTGGCTTTTTGGATTTGCACCTTACCAGACCAACTGGCAGCAATATCCGCTGAGGGACGAGTAGGCTCAGTCGTTTTAGCGGCTGCTTTTTGCTTTGCTTTCGAAGGCGTGTTCCGCTGTCGGAACCGAGACTCGGTTGCAAGCTTGGGATGGCGGGAAGACCTTTTTCAGATTTTGAACTTGGGCCTGGGGTGCTTCGTCGGTGGCCATCATGACTTCGCCTTCGCCCGAACACTGGGCTTTGAGACGGTCATAGATCTCGGGATAGTTGGCATCACCAAAGGCATGAATAAAGCGCGTGGATTTCATATTGTACGTCTGAGTCGGTGCCGCACTTGATTTTGCATATTGAACACAGGTGGCTTGGCAAATGATCGTGATACAGGCGCCGGCAGGACGGACGGCTAGACCCAGGAAAACCAACAGCAGCAATTGTTTCAGCAGGATCTTCAATTTTCGCATCAGGCACCACCAGTCCGACAAGATTTCTTCGGTTTTCCCGATCAGGATCTGATGAGGACGTTAGTCCAAATATACGAACGCCCTCAAGCGTATTGTGGTTGTGACATTCCGTAAAGTACGCTGTTCGATTTAGCGACGACGGCTCGCTCGGCTCTGGCTACCAATTCTAAGTGTTATCGTTGATACCAATTCAAAATGACTGCCAGAAGTTCTGGCAGTCATTTCTTCGCGCCATTCAGGTGAAGATGATCTGCTTGCTGGAATGAATCCTGCTTACACAATGTATAGCAAGGAGACACCTATGAAACAGAATATCCAATTGTTGTGTATCACAGCGGCTTTTGTCGGCTCTCTCAGTCTGGCTCGGGCTCAGTATTCGGATTCAACGATGCAATCCCAAGAGAAAAAAATGACGGGAAGTGCAACCAATGACCCCATGAGTGAGCATATGCAGGCGATGATGACCGAGTGTATGAGAATGAATAAAAATGAAAGCATGTGCAATGAGACAATGCAGAAGTGCACTGCAAATATGAAGGCGCCCGAGTGCGAAAAAATTCATAAAGGAATGAAAAAGACAAAGTAAGCAACTGCTTTTGCAAGTAAACCGTTGCAAAAACGGTCGATGTGGCGCGTGCCTCTTGGGGCAAGAAGGACAGCCTTGAGTTTTCTGAGAAATCAGTGACAATAAATCATGGCAAAACGAAACCCCAAAGTCGATTCCTACATCAACAAAGCGCAACCTTTTGCAAAGCCGATCCTGAAAAAATGGCGAAGCGTGATTCACAAGGCTTGTCCCAAAGTGATCGAAGAGATCAAGTGGGGCGCGCCCTTTTATCTTTATCAAGATCGGGTTCTGTGCGCGACCATGGGTTTTAAGAAACACTGCGCGCTTGTTTTTTGGAAAGCCGCCCTGATAACCAAGCAAAATGGCGCGAAAGCCAAAGCGGACCTCAAACATCTGCGCCGAATCTCTCTTTTAGAAGAGTTGCCTGCGGACCGCGATTTGATGGCTTACCTTCGGCTGGCCATGCATTTCAATGAACCCACCACCCAGCTGCCACCACGAGAAAAGCGCTCGGCTCCAGTGAAGATCCCCAGCGAATTGGCGCAGGCCTTACAAGCAAATCCAAAAGCGAAAGCAGTCTTCGAGGCTTTCACGCCCAGCAAAAGAAAAGACTATATCTTTTGGATCGCAGCTGCCAAAACCGATGCGACACGCGAAAGCCGTCTTGAAGCCGCCATCGACTGGATCAGCCAAGGCAAATCACGCAATTGGAAATATGAGAGCTTGAAGAAGAAAAAGCGTTGATGGCTTTGTGATCGCCAGGACAGGGAAAGAAGCTACGATTTCTAAAGTGCCAGCAGCTGCTCCTGACTGATGGGAAAAGTCTGTCTGGTGCAGTGTCTTTTTTTTGAAAACACAAAGTGAAGGTTAACAGGGGTTTGGTTACAGATTGGGGTTGATTGCGGGGATTGGGGAAGCTGACAATTTTTTTATGGGGCGATTTCAGTGGTTTCGGTTTTTTCGGCGGGAATACCGCGAGGCTTTGCGGGCTTCGGTTCGTGAGGAAATCAATTGTTCGGTTCAGTTTCAGAAGACCGGGGAGATTCATAAAGTTTGGATCTGCGATGTTTCCAAAACTGGAATTGGATTTCTGATTCGCACGGCAGAAGCTGAAGTGGGCGAGGGGATCATTGCTCATTTTGGTCATGAAGAGTTGCGGATTGGTGCCTCGGCTGGACGGATTGTGGGACAAGATGTTCTTTACTACGGACCCGGGAAGAAAACGGAAAAATCCTTCTTTCGTTTTTCAGCGCAGTTTGATTCGCCTATTTCCGAAGAACTTCTCGAACGCCTTCAGCGTTTATAGTTGAGTATTTGAGTGGCGCAGTTAGCAATTTGCGAACATGTGTTAGCGAATTTGTTGACAGACCTTTGGGTCACGATGTTAGCTCTCGGCCATGAAATCATATCAAACGATTCTGGCGAACGAGCTTCGGGAACGCCGGCTTAAAAACTCGCGGTTTTCACTGCGGACCTTTGCGCGTATTCTGGAAATGAGTCCGGCCCATCTCTCCAATCTGATCAGCGGTAAAAAGCCTCTCACAACCAAGCAGGCCAAAAAGATTGTCGCCAAACTGAATCTCAGCGAGACCGAAAATCAGGCACTGGCGCTGGATGTCGCAGGACTTCAATCCACATCCTTTCAGATGCCCGAACTGCAGCTTCTGACTGATGACGAGTTCAAATTGATTGCGGATTGGTACCACATGGCCATTCTGAGCCTGGGGCAGTTGCCGAATCGGGCCCATGCGCGCTGGATTGCCGACCAATTGGATATTGATCCGATCGAAGCTGGGGATGCTTTTTACAGGTTGCAGAGGCTGGGTCTTCTGGCGGTCAAAAAAGATGGGCAGTTCTCTCAAACCAGTAAGCCACTGACGACCAAGCCAGATCTGCCTTCGAAGGCGGTTCGCAGTTATCATTCGCAGATGCTTCAGGTGGCCGCTGGAAAGCTGGAAAGTATCGAGACTGACAAGCGGGATTTCTCGACCATCACGATGGCGGTTCATCCGCGCAAGATCGCCAAGGCCAAAAAGATGATTCAGGAATTCAGGCAAAAACTGTGTGCTGAATTGGAATCAACACCAAATCCAACCGAAATTTACTCTTTATCGATTCAACTTTTTCCGATTACGAAAGCGAGAAGCCCATCATGAAATTCACAGGGATCTTATCAGTGACTTTATCTTTATTTGCCATCCTTTTCGGTCCGTCTGTCTGGGCTGGTAATACCGTCGCAAACGGTGGCGATGTCGTTGCTTCTCAGTTTGGGAAGATCGCACACGTGACGATTACCAAGGCCATCACCGGCAGGTTCCCGAAGAAAAACCGTCAGATCATCACGGATCTTAAAGCGGCTGTTCTTGCAACCCGCATTAGCACGGAAGAAGTCCTGCACTTGGATTCCTACGAAGTCGATGCCATCAATTATCCCGAGGAAAATCGAATCGTGGTCAGCCGCTCGCGATGGAAGGAACTTCGCAGAAGCGAAAAAGAGCTGCTTGTGATCCACGAGTATCTTTGGCTCGCCGGTTATGATGACAGCAGCTACCAGCTTTCACTGGAGATCCATCAGGATTACTTGAGTTCAGAAGTCATCATCATCCCAAACTTTTAGGAATCCGATGTCAGTTTGAATTCACCTATATCGGTAAGCCCAAGTCCGATTGGATCTTCATCGTTTCTGTCACCCACGTATTTTTTATGGGATCATAGATGTGAATTTTTCCGTTGGCGACACCGCCGCCAATGACGTGATTGCGACTGTCGTAAGCCCAACCACTTTCTTTTGTGGTCGGTCCGCTGGTGTTGACTACTTTTCCAGAGGTCTTCGACCAGTTGGTTCGATCCAAGGTGACTTCGGTAATGCCGGTGAAGGATCCCAGCTGCACGTAATACATTTTATCCGTGG
This sequence comes from uncultured Bdellovibrio sp., assembly GCA_966211485.1. Lineage (GTDB taxonomy): Bacteria > Bdellovibrionota > Bdellovibrionia > Bdellovibrionales > Bdellovibrionaceae > 21-14-0-10-47-8. Next base: position 1,387 of record CBIHPB010000187.1, on the reverse strand, counting down.
GTGGAAAATAGATCAGGTTGTTCGAGTCTCCTGGAAACACCGAAAGCCCTGTTGGAAAAGTCGCGATGACTTCATCCGTGGCCGGGTCGTAAACCGAACCGTTGGTCCCGTTCACAATGATAATCATTTTTGAGATTGGATCGTACTCGGCCGCAGAAGCGTAGTACCACATTAAATAGCTGGGAACTATTTTCGAGTAACCCCATTTTCCTGTCGCGACATCATAGAGACCAATCTTTGGCAAGATATTGGCTGGCTGATACATCACGCCACCCCAACTGAAAACCTGATGCGTGCTCGAGTCATAGGTGATGCGACTGTAATCCGTGCCGGGTTTGCAACTGGTTGCATCGCTAGGTTCACTGCATTGAAAGAGTCCCAGATCCAATGCTGTGTTTGCCGGAATGTCGATCAATTTTAAATTCGAGTTGAGATCAGGAATCGGAGGCGGCAGAGGATCGTGTATTTGGGTCGCTGGAGTGAGTGGATCCGCTGTTGATCCAAGTTCTGAATTGAAGCTGGCAAGTTCGGCGGCTTCGAATTTACCAGCGCAGTTTTGAAAAAGAACAATGGCGCAGCCGGCGCTGATGGCAAAAAGCGAAGTTCGAGTCAAAACTCTGCTGACTTTGTTTTTCAAGCCATGGTCCCGACCTAATTCATGCGACGCTTGAAAATATTCTGAGTTAAAAATTGTCGGCGAAAGACCTCGAGGATTGGGGCATCAGGTTGGATCATGCTCTTGCTATACATATTTGAAAGCAAACATGCATCATCCGCATTTTCTTTCTGAATTCGGTAAAATCTAGAAACTTGTTTGACGAAACAGCCGGGTAAGATATTTTCTTGCATCATCGAATCGACGAGCGTCAAACCATTTTTAACTGATGTCGTTTGACCACCTAAGTTCACACTTGGAGAATCCGTCGAAATTGCGTGTGTCGCGAGCACCTTGCCACCGATTGAATACGCCGTTTCGACCGACCTTACGCGTCCCATGGAATCGAAATTTTCGAATGCAAAACCAACAAGATTGATCGCGGCATGACATCCCATACAAGATTGACCGGCTGTGATGCCTGCGTTGCGAGCGCGGGTGGAATGTCGGCAAATGCCGAAGTGCTCAGGCGGGCTATTAGTTATTCGAAATATTTGAAGTGGTGCGCCCGCGCGGACTTGAGCCGCGACGGCACTAAGGCGCAACCAAGGCGCCTCCAGATGCATGCTGACAACTGAACCAGGCCTGGTACCAACTGATTTTCGATAGGTTCGCTTTTTCCGAGCGATCTTTAAGCATGTCTTCTGCATCCATTAAAATGTTGATGGTCGTGTTTTCGTTTTTGTATCTTTTTAAAACAAGTAAACAAACCAAAAGACCCCAATAAAATCT
>CBIHPB010000186.1:0-7346 GCA_966211485.1 uncultured Bdellovibrio sp. | reverse complement strand
AGTGGTTTGCTTTTCTGGTCTTCTGGCTCATCCCAATATTGATTGTCATGCCTTGGCTGCAGACGCTGAATCTTTATCAGCACTTTGAGCCCGAGGGGCCAAAGCCCGATCACGCTTACAACGCATTTTTCAATTCTTCATTTGTAAACTGGCTGATGTTTCCACTCAGCTCTGGCTACCACGAAGCTCATCACCGGCATCCCGGAGTACCATTTTACAATTTACCAAATGCTGCTCTCGAGCGCGCTGAAAGCACGCCCGTTCAAGAGATCAATCGCAAAATTTTCCAGTGAATCACCAGAAAACGGAATGTGACACGCCGCTTAGAGAAAAGTAGCCAGGCGCCTTTTACTCGAGACCTTTTTCTTCGGCCGGCGCAAATCCGCGGCGCAAAGTGTTCTCGGTTACACAGCGTGGCTCCATGAATTGCTTCAGGTAATCCGGTCCACCGGTTTTGGAGCCGATACCAGACATCTTAAAGCCACCAAATGGATGACGGTCGACCATCGCACCTGTGATGCCGCGGTTGACGTAAAGGTTTCCGACTTCGAATTCGTCTTTCACCTTGGCGATGTTCGCCGGGCTTCGAGAGAACAGACCGCCGGTCAGCGCGTACTCGGTGCCATTGGCGATTTCCAAAGCCTGATCTAGGTCTTTGGCGCGAATCACGGCCAGAACCGGTCCAAAGATTTCATTCTGAGCCAATGACGACTTCGGATCGACGTTCGTGAAAATCGTCGGAGGCGCAAAATATCCGCCCTTCAAACTTTCGGCTTGATACAACAGCTTGTTGGATTTTTTTGCTTCCTCGATCGTGTTCATGATGCGTTGGTAAGCCTCTTCATCGACAACCGGGCCCAGGTATCCAGACGGATCTTCAGCAGCTGACTGCACGATACTGCGAGTCGCCTCTAACAGACGAGCTTCAAATTTCTCGAACACTTCATCCAGCACAATCACGCGCGAGCAAGCCGAACATTTCTGGCCCGAGAATCCAAATGCCGAGTACACAACTCCGTCGACCGCTTCGTCGAGATCGGCGTCGTTGTCGATAATCACAGCGTTCTTTCCGCCCATTTCGATAATGCAGCGTTTGACTTCGATCTGGCCAGGCTTGTGGGTCGCCGCATTTTTCAAAATATGCAGACCGACGGCCTTCGAGCCCGTGAAGGCGATGGTTGTGACCTGTGGATGTTGGACCAGGTATTCGCCGACTTCTTCGCCGTAACCAGGCAAGAAGTTGAAGACGCCGGCCGGGAATCCAGCTTCTTTGATCAAATCCATCAGACCCGCCGCCACAATCGAAGACTGCTCGGCAGGTTTCATGATCACGGTGTTTCCAGTGACTGCCGCTGCGACCGCTTGGCCTGTCAAAATCGCCAGAGGGAAATTCCAAGGTGCAATCACCAAGGCGACCCCACGAGGTTTGTATTCATACAGCGACAATTCGCCTGGAACATTTCCAACTTTTTGAGGTTTCGAAAGTTCGGTCATATGACGAGCATAGTAGCGGCAGAAATCAATCGCTTCGGCCACATCGGCATCGGCTTCTGCCCAAGGCTTACCAACTTCCAAAACTTGAGTCGCCGTGAGCTTAAAGCGATCGCGTACCATCAGGTCTGCGATCTTGTCGACCATGCGGGCACGTTCAGCTGGAGCAACTTTCTTCCAAGTTTTGTAAGCATTGTGAGCGGCTTGGAAAGCTTGCTCTGCTTCGGCCGTGCTAGCCATGCAAATCTGACCCAAGACCTGAGAGGACTCGGAAGGATTCACGCGTGGCATGGTTCGAGATGTGGTGATATCGCGGCCATTGATGTGCAGAGGATAGGTCTTACCCAAAGCTTTCTTGGCGTCTGCCATCGCCAGTTTGATGGCGCGGCGATTTTCTTCGATGGCGAAATCTTTGTAAGGCTCGTTGTAGAAACGATCTTCGGTTTTCAAAGTCGGGCTTGTGACCTGAAGATCTTGCTTTGGATCTTTCAGCAGAACATCCGACGTCTGGCCTTCGGCGAATTTTCCACGCAGCCAAGATTCGTTCGACGTGTTTTCCAAAAGACGGCGAACCAAGTAAGCCATTCCGGGGATCAATTCACCGACCGGAGCGTACTCGCGCACGCGGTAACCCATTTCGACTAAAGATTTTTTGATCGGATCGGCCATTCCGTACAGCATCTGAATTTCGAAGCCGTTCTGTGGAACGTTGTATTTTTCAGCCGACGTGATGGCCGCTGCAATCGTGCGCACGTTGTGCGAACCGAAAGCCGCTCGAATGTATTTGAAGTTTTGCAGCAGGTAATCCGCACAGACTTCATAGTTCGCATCGGATTCTTTTTTGTTTGTATAAACTGGAATATCCCATCGGCGCTGCTCGGCCTCGATGGTTTCGTAATCCCAGTAAGCGCCTTTTACCAGACGGATCGTCAGCGGCGTGCCGCGCTCTTGGCAGAACTTCACCATGTCTTTGATGTCAGCCAGAGAATCGCGCAGATAAGCCTGAATCACACAGCCAAAGTGGCGGTAATTGCGGAATTGAGGCTCCATCATCAGCTCTTTGTAAACTTCCAGAGTCAGATGTTTCACCGAATACTGTTCCATATCCAGATTGATAAAGATCCCTTGGTTCATCCCAGCTTCCAGAATCGGACGCAGGCGATCTTTCAATTTGGTTTTGGTTTCATCCCAAGCCTTGTCGTTGATCTGCGAATACAAAGCCGTCAGCTTGATCGACACATTCACTTTCGGAATCGGACCTTCGTTATCGCGATCGATCTGCGGAACTTCATCCCACTTCTGAGCATCTTTCGCCAGCCAGCCAATCAGCTCGAGACATTTCGATTGATACTCCAGCGCCTCTTTCTCGGACAAAGTCGCTTCACCCAAAATGTCGGCTGTGAAAGTAATTTTATTTTTACGAGCCTTCTTCAAAACCGGAAGTGCTTCCTCTGGATTTTCGCCCGTGATAAACATCTTCGCCATTTGGGTCACATTCTTGCGAATCGCGCCGGCCATCAAGCCAGGAGCCAGAGATCCCAAACCCAAACCAACGTTGAAAACCGAAGGCAGCTCTTGCCCATTTTCAGAAAAATACTCTTTCAAGTGGCGAGCCACTTCGTTCCCCGAATTCAAAGCAGGCAAGACGTCGACAAAACGGAACATCTGCGTTTTGAACTGCTCGTTCTTCATGGACCAATCCATGATCGACCCATACCAAAAATCTTTGCTAAACAAAGAGACCTTCGAAGCGGTCTCCATACGACGGAAAATTTCCTCACCCTTGGCTTTAATTTGGGCCTGCTGATCCATCAAATCTCCTGAAAATGTAAGTGCAAAAATGTGATGGAGTTTTCGCTCGACGGCACGGGAAATTCAAGCCCTGTTTTCAGAGGGGAAAATGCTTGTTTTTAGGTCTTTGCTGGTGGGGCTTCTTGTTTGATGAGCCAAGTGTGCGAAATCTGGCCCTCGATTTCGGCTTTGACGCGGTCTCCCGCGCGAATCGGGCCGACTCCAGCCGGAGTTCCGGTCAAAAGCAGGTCACCTGGGCAAACCGGGAAGTGCTCTTTAGCAAATTCAATCATCTGCTCGAAGCCAAAAATCATCTGCGATGTGCGGCCATCCTGGCGAAGCTCGTCGTTCACCCAAAGGCGAAGTCTCAGGTCCCGGCACTCGTCCAATTTTTTGATCATAAAAAAGGCGGAAACCGCGCAGGCATTATGAAAAGACTTAGCTAGCGTCCACGGAGTTCCAGATTTCTTGGCTTCGTTTTGCAGATTGCGCTCGGTCAAATCCAAAGCGACGGCACCTTCGATGATGTGAAGGTGATTGCTAAACTTCAGAGCGAGTTCCACCTCGTGATGGACCTCGGTTACCCAATGGGGGAGCACGATTTCGGTCGAATTGACGGTTGCCGAGCTGCCAGCTTTCAAAAATATTAAAGGCTTGGCGGGGACCGCATTTCCCAATTCTTTTGCGTGATCAGCATAATTGCGGCCGACGGCCCAGATATTTCGAATTAGCATAAAGTGTCCTTCTCTAAACCGTACTTCGTCTGAGGTTTGGATGCAGCCAAAGCCCATCGTGATAATCAAATTCCAGCGATTGCGCCGGCAACCAAGACTGAAATTTATCGTGCAGAAGATCGGCGTCTGACGGAATCAGGCGCAAAGCCTCTTCGATCCAATCCAGATGGGAAACGAAGAAAATCACGCCTGCTTGGCCTTCGAAAGAGTTCAGAAATCGTTGAACTCGTCGGGTGAAGAGATCGGCGGATTCGGAATTTTGCCGCTCGTCCAAATCGTTTTGTACTTGCAGCGGGATGCCTAAATGGCTTTCGATCTGTTGGAAGGTTTGCTGTGCTCGCAATTTAGGCGAACTGAGTAGCTTTGTCGGGCGGGGAATCTGACTGAGATCGATGTCCTCAACAAGTTTCTGTGCTTGTTTCAACCCACGAGCGCTCAGAGGAGGATTGGAACTTCCCGAGTTTTCTCGTTCAGCGTGTCGGAACATCAAAATTCTCATAGGTTGTCACAGAATAGCGGGAAGAGTTTGCTCCCGCCAACCGGATAATGTTAAAGTTTAGCGATGAAACGAGTTCATCGCTTTGTGACTAATGACCTGACAATTCGGGTCGCGGCAGTTGATGCCACGGCGGTTGTTGCTGAAATGCAGACGATTCTGCATGCGGCTCCATTGGCGACGATCGGGGTGGGTCGTGCGATGATCGGTGCCCTGTTGATGGCAAGCCAGCTGAAAGACGGCCAAGAAGTCGGCTTGCTTTTTAAAGGCAACGGTCCCTTGGGAAGTCTCTATGGTCAGGCCAGTTACGAGGGCCATGTGCGCGGCTACTGTCCTAATCCGCAATACTTTCCGCCGCACGAAGACGATGCTTTGAATCTTCGCAAGGCCGTCGGTTTTGGACATCTGACCGTTTCTCGTCAGCAACCTTTTCAGCGTCAGCCGTTCTTGGGAACAGTCGAAATGGCTTCCGGTGAAGTCGGCGATGACATTGCCCACTATCTGCATCAGTCCCATCAAATCCGCTCGTTGGTATCTGTCGGTGTTTTGCTCGACAGCGATGGAAAAGTGAAAGCGGCCGGCGGAGTTTTGCTGGAAGTGATGCCGGGTGTGGAAGAGAGCATCGTCGAAAAAATTCAGGAAAACGCCGACAAGTATAAGCCGAACGTCTCTCAGGAAATCGCCAAAGGGAAATCCGAGGGCGAGTTGGTCGCACCTTATCTAGTGGGCATGCCTTACACCGAAATTCCGCATGCATTCGAGACTCAGTACTTCTGTCCCTGCACTCAGGACCGCGTTTTGCGTTCGCTGGGAACGCTTGGGATGGCGGACCTCGAAGATATGATCAATCAAAAAGAAAATGCTGAAGTGACCTGCCAGATGTGCGGGCGGCATTACAATGTGACCGTCGAGGAACTGCAAGATTTGAAGAGCCAGCTGCATCGCAACTCGATGCACTAGTGGGGAGCCGTCATGATTCATTGGAACGTGGATCCGATCATTTTCTCAGCTGGGTTTATTCAACTTCGATGGTACAGCCTGGGTTTCCTGATCGGATTCAGCATCGGCTACCACATCATGCGCAAAATCTGTTTGTGGGAGGGAAAAACCACCGAGCAGCTGGATTCCTTGTTGGTCCACCTGGTCGCTGGAACCACGATCGGCGCACGGCTGGGGCACTGTCTGTTCTACGATCCGGCTTATTATCTTTCTCATCCGCTGGAGATCTTCAAAATCTGGGAAGGTGGCTTGGCAAGCCACGGCGGTGTGATGGGTGTGATGATCGCAGTGTGGCTTTTTCGGCGCAAAAATCCCGAGTTCACGCTTTTGTGGCTGTACGATCGCCTGATCATCCCAACCGTCATGACTGGCGGCTTTATTCGCCTTGGCAATTTGATGAACTCCGAGATTCTGGGGAAGCCAACCGAGGGAAATTGGGGAGTGATCTTTGATCGTGTCGATCAGTTCCCTCGGCACCCGGCCATGGTCTATGAAAGCCTCTGTTACTTCGCAATTTTCGCCATTTCCTATCGTATGTATCTGGGCTGGAAAGAGAAAACACCTCCGGGAAAGATCTTTGGCTTTGTCTTGGCGGCGGTCTTCGCTTGTCGCATCGTGATTGAGTTTTTCAAAGAGAATCAGTCTGCGTTCGAGAATAATATGACCCTTAACATGGGCCAATTGCTCAGTGTGCCTTTTATCTTTGTCGGACTTTACTTCTTTTTCCGAGCGAAGCCGGTCGAAGTTTCAGCAGAAATATCGCGAAATCGTAAAAAATAGCTCGGAAAACCGGGTATCTTCGAGCCGAGGACTGTCTCGGTGCATCCATTTTTTTGCTTTAGTTATCGAGGGCAAAATGCGGGATTCGAAGGAATTAAGGAAAAATTTATTTTACTATTCTCGAAATCAATTCGTAAATAGATCATTGCACGTGCAACTAGTTGTGATGAACGCAAAGCTCAAAGGTGGCTAAGAAACTGCTATGTCTGATCAAAATCTCCGAGTCCTGATTGTTGAAGATGAATCTGAAATTCGTGAATTCCTTGTTTCCCAATTTGTTGATGCAGGAGCGGCCGCACACGGTCTTCCCTCTGGAGATTTGGTTTTGCAGGCACTGGAAGCCTTCCAGCCGAACATCGTTTTGCTAGATCACATGATGCCGGGAAAATCAGGCCGCGACATCATCAAGGAAATCCGTAGCCATGCTCGTTTCAGCGAAACACCAATCATGATGGTGACCGGTCTGGACGGCGAGGCTGAAAAGATCCAGGCCCTTGAAATGGGTGCAGACGACTATGTCACTAAACCTTTTTCTGTTAAGGAGCTGATTGCGCGCGCGCACGCCCTTGTGCGTCGTTCGCAATCCACTCACCGAGCACAGCAGAAGAACCTGGTCGTAAAAGATCTGACTGTGGACTTTTCTGCTCACCGAGTGCTCTTGCGTGGAAATGAAATTCCTCTCACTTTGACTGAATTCAAAATCCTGTGCGAATTGCTGCGCCAATCAGGCCAGGTTCTGACTCGGGACAAGCTGCGCGAACGCGCGCTCGGGAACCTCAATGTGACGGATCGTACGATCGACGTGCACATGGCTTCGCTTCGTAAGAAGCTGGATGACATGGGGAACTCGATCGAGACGGTGCGTGGGGTTGGCTACCGGATGGCTCTCTAACCCCCATTCTCGATTCGCTTCGCTCTCTCGTTGATAGTATGGACTTCATTAAAGGCGCTTTTTTGGGCGCCTTTTTTATTTCTGCTTCGTCATGAGGTGTGTGCGTCCTGCAATCGGGGCTGTTTCGCCAAAGGCGAACCTTCGGTTCGACGCCCCGAACCCG
>CBIHPB010000185.1:0-7353 GCA_966211485.1 uncultured Bdellovibrio sp. | reverse complement strand
AACAGTTGGAAGGTCAAGCCACCGTTATTGGTGGCTCGCCAGGTCATTTAAGATCGGGCAGTCGGGACGGCCGTCGCCATGGCAAGTCTTGGCCAGATGTTTCAAGGTTTTCACCATGTCCTGAAGCTCGAGGATTTTTTGTTCCATCTCTTCGATATGCTGAACGGCCAGGTTTTTCACTTCGGCACTAGCGCGGGCTTTGTTTCGCCAAAGGCTGACCAGTTTTTTAATTTCCTTCATGGAAAAACCAAGTGTTCGCGAGCGTTTGACGAAGGACAGGATATGGATATCGTTTTCCGAGTAAGTTCGGTACCCAGCCTCGGTGCGGCTGGCCTTGGGAATGATACCGATGGACTCGTAGTGGCGAATCAGCTTGGCGTTTACTCCGGAAATTTTAGCGGCTTCTCCGATATTCATACGGGTCCTCCTGAGGCTGATGGTCAGTTTAAACCTTCCAAGCGTTGGAAGGTCAAGGTTTGCCATCTAACGGCGTCATTTTGACCTGTTTGAGCCGAATTGGGACACAAGAAATTTTGACTCTTGACCTTCCAATCATTGGAAGGTGGAAACTTTTAGATAAGAGGGTAACATTTCAACGGAGTCTCGTTGGATCATTCAAATCATAAACACAAACACCACCACGCAAACGGCCACACCCACGATCATTCGTGCTGCGCGCATTCGCAGAAAAAGGAGACGACCACGGGCCTGGTAAAGGATCCAGTTTGTGGGATGATGATCGATCCGAAAACGGCCAAGGGCGGTCAGAGCGAATTTGGCGGCGAGACTTTTTACTTCTGCAATCCGAAATGCAAAGTGAAGTTTGAGGCCGATCCGAAAAAATACTTATCTCCAAAACCTCAGGCCCAACCGACCGCGGCCCAACAAGAGGCGATCTACACATGCCCCATGCATCCCGAAATTCGGCAAAAAGGACCGGGCAATTGTCCGATTTGTGGAATGGCTTTAGAGCCCGAAGAAATCACATTAGAGGAAGTCGCAAATCCCGAGCTGATTGATTTTTCACGACGACTGAAAATCAGCGCGATCCTGACAATTCCGCTGTTCTTGCTTGCGATGTCGGATTTGATCCCGGGCCAGCCGCTGCAGCACGCGTGGCCCGTGTGGTTGCTGATGGGACTGCAGTTTCTGCTAGCAACCCCGGTTGTGCTGTGGGGTGGATTTCCATTCTTTGAGCGCGGTTGGGAATCTTTGAAGAGCCGACATTTTAATATGTTCACCTTGATCGCGCTGGGAACAGGGGTCGCATACATTTACAGTGTGATCGCGACCTTCTTCCCTGGGCTTTTTCCAAAGGACCTTCAAATGCACGGTGGAATGGTCGCCGTGTATTATGAAGCCGCGGCCGTCATCATCACATTGGTGCTTGTCGGGCAGGTATTAGAACTAAAAGCTCGCAGCCAAACGGGAAATGCGATTCGCGCTTTGCTGGGGCTTTCTCCGAAGACGGCTCGGAAAATAAATCCGGACGGAAGTGAAGTCGATATCCCGCAAAATCATATTCATGTCGGCGATCGTCTGCGGGTGCGTCCGGGTGAAAAAGTCCCTGTCGACGGAAAAATTCTGGAAGGACAAAGCTCGGTCGATGAAAGCATGATCACTGGCGAGCCCATTCCGGTCGAAAAGACGGTCGGCAGTGCTGTCACTGGTGCGACCGTGAATGGAACGGGCAGTTTCGTCATGGAAGCTGTACGAGTGGGCTCTGAGACTTTGCTGTCACAGATCGTGAAAATGGTTTCACAAGCGCAGCGCAGTCGGGCCCCGATTCAAAAGCTGGCCGATCAAGTGTCGGGATATTTTGTTCCGGCTGTCGTGGTGGCGTCGATTGTTTCGGCCCTTGTCTGGTTTTTCTACGGACCTGAACCCGCTTACACCTACGCGATCGTCAACGCGGTTGCGGTTTTGATTATCGCTTGTCCCTGTGCCTTGGGTTTGGCGACACCGATGTCGATTATGGTGGGCACAGGGAAAGGCGCGACACTTGGGGTGCTGATCAAAAATGCCGAGGCCTTGGAAGTGATGGGAAAAATCACAACCCTGGTCGTAGATAAAACCGGAACGCTGACCGAGGGAAAACCAAGGCTTTCCATGATCCAGACGGTGAATGGCTTCGAGAAAAGTTCTTTGCTGGAATTGGTTGCTTCGCTTGAAAACGGCAGCGAGCATCCACTGGCTGCGGCGATCGTGCAAGGTGCGAAAGAGCAAGGACTGAAACTGCAGGCGGTCGAGGACTTCAAAGCGATCACGGGCCAAGGCGTGCGCGGACGAGTTTCGGGTCAAAATATTTTAGCCGGCAACCGAGCGCTGTTGGAATCCAACGGGATCGAGTCCGGATTTCTGGTGGCGATGGCTGAAAGTCTTCAAGCCCAAGGCCATGGTGCTTTGTTTGTCGCGGTTGATGGAAAACCAGCGGGTGTGATTTCTGTGCGTGATCCAGTGAAGGCCACTTCTAAAGAAGCGATTCAGTATTTCCACCAGCAAAAGATCGAGGTCGTGATGTTGACGGGCGACAGTCGCTTGACCGCCAATGCGGTGGCAAAAGAAATCGGAATTGACCGTGTCGAAGCCGAAGTTCAACCCGAAAGAAAAAACGAAGTGATCCGATCGCTGCAGGCACAAGGAAAGATCGTGGCCATGGCCGGCGATGGAATCAACGATGCCCCAGCATTGGCGCAGGCCCATATCGGGATCGCGATGGGAACAGGAACCGATGTGGCGATGGAAAGTGCTGGGGTCACACTGGTGAAAGGAGATCTGCGGGGTATCGTCCGCGCCCACAAACTTTCGCAGGTGACGATGAAAAATATCCGTCAGAACTTGTTCTTCGCATTTTTCTACAATGTTCTGGGCGTGCCCGTGGCGGCCGGGGTTTTGTATCCGTTCTTTGGGATTTTACTGAGCCCCATGTTGGCGAGTCTGGCGATGAGTTTAAGTTCGGTGTCGGTGATTGCGAATGCGCTGCGATTGAGACGGGCGGATATCGTATAGGAGCTGAAAAGGAAAAGCCGTGGGGGGACCACGGCTTTTTTCGGATGGGGAGGGATGTGGTTTTGGATTATTTTTGGGCAGGTTTCGCGAATGCGGGGCCCAGATTGAGTTTGCTGAGATCGATTTGCATATAGTCTGGAAGTTTTCCGCAGAACATAGGGTATGGTGCGCCTTCCGATGGAACGATCGTGACAAGGTCACCAAGCGAGTTCCCGGTGCCTGGGCTCCAGAAGATGTAGCCGTCATCGGCTTCATCGCCTTCGACAAGGAATTTTGTTCCATGCGGCTCGCCAGGGGCGACGGCCTTTATGCCTACCGTGATGGATTCATCTTCCCGTCTGATGTAAGCGGAAAGCTTGCCGCCTTGCTCGTAAATTTGGAACTGCTGGACCGCCGAACGTCCGTTCATCGGGACGCAGGCAGCCACCAGTTTTTGTGCGGCTGGGGTGCCGGTATCAGCAAACGCGGAAACGGCCGTCATTAAAATCATGGCTGCAAACATTGTCTTTTTCATAAAATCTCCTTTGTGGGGTTGGTTAGTTTGTTTGTGAATTTATGGAATCAAATCAAATTTGGCCGCTTCTGCTGCAGTGATCACGCGGCATTTCGCCGCGTGCTTCAGTGGGCCCAAGCGTCCGCTTCCCTTTTTTAAGAAGTCGACTTTCGATTTTTTTGTCGGGTGGTCGATAAAGACTTCGGCTCCGACGGCGACCTGTGGAATTCCGGTCTTTTCATCAAATTCTGGCGCCAGAAAGCCCAAGGCACTGAAGCCGTAGTAGTCATGTAGGTTGGAAGGTTTAAAGCTTGCCGGCCCTTCGACTTTTTCCGAGCGGAACTCTTTCGTCTCGTTCGGCAGAATGATGTAGACATGACTTTTGTATTTTCCAACGACGTTCATCCCGTGGGCGCCGTCTTGGACTCCACCGTCTTCTGAAAAAACCGGATTTCCTTCTTGCTCGAAACTAAACAGGTGCCGGGTTGTCCATCCATTTTGCTTGTTGTCTGTTTGCTCACACTGAACATGCAGAGGATATTTCCAGACGATATCGGCATGGGCCCAAGTAGTTGAAGTTAGGAGGCTGGCGAGTGAAAATAAAATAATATTTAAGTTTTTCATATGCGATTCTCTCTTTCGGATTCCTGTGCCGGGGTGAAGGCACAGGAATCTTGGATAGTGGTTTTTTGTTTTCTACTTTGGATTGGCGATTGATTTGATGAAGGGGCCGGCCACTTCCAGTTCAAACCGCTTGATGGCGTAATCCGCCTTGTTGTATTTACAGTCTATAAAACTGATCTCGGTTGACGGACGACCTGTGTTGTAAGGTTCCGGAGCGAAGATCAGTAGTGTTCCACGCGGACAGTACTTGTTCGCCAATTTCGGATGAGTATTCTGGTTATAGTAGTATGTCAGCCGAATTTCCGAGCCATCCAACATGGCTGCATAGTTGTTTTTGAGGTTGTATTTGATTTGCAGTTCTTGGATAAAGCTTGGATTGAGAGTGATTCGCATTCTATCGACCTGATGTTCTTCGATAAATGAATACAACGGCAGCTCGGTCGGCATCTCACGAACAAGCATCCACATGATATGTCCAAAAATATCGTGTTGATTGATCAGCTCTAGTTTTGCCAGTCTTTTCAGAACATCGAAAATCTGGAGGTCTTCGCCAGGCTTTGGGAACGCCAGTTGTTCGATCAATGTGTCGATCTTCAAAGCGCGCTCGAGAACTTGCAGGCGGGTCGGAGCTGGAGTCGTTCTGAGATGACCAACTCGCATTTCCGCTTCGTGGATCATGTACTTGGCTTTCTGAGTGTCATTGAGCTTGTTGAAGTCAGGCAGAAGATAAGTCACGCCATTCTTGGAGATCGCGGGCAAAACAAATTTGTCAGCGTCCCAGCGATATCCAAAAACCTGAAGAACCTGGCGATACTCTTGCTTGATCCGCTCGTAATCAACAGAGTTCACGTCGAACTTGCAGACCAGCTCGCGTTTGTCAGGGATCGCCTCTTGGCTTTCAAAGCGATGGAAACTGAAGCTTGGAACGACTTTGCGAACTTTCAACAGGATCGATTCGATCTCCTGTTTCACCTCGGGGGCGAGTTCGCAGAAGGTCGGGTATCGCTCATAAACCTTCCCCGCAAAGGTCGGCTCAAGTTTGTCTTGAATCAAAATTCCGAACTCGGGCAGGGTGACCAACTGGCCATTCGGAAGTCTGTAAGCAGCTCCGCCGCCGCCGTTGGAAGTTCCATCCAGCGATTGTCGGCGATCTTGGTTGCCAGAATCCTTGTTGCTATCTTCAAACATGGACTGCGTACCGCGCTTCAGATTCTGAAGATTTTGGCGAGCAGGTGATTTCGAATCCGAAGCTTCAAACGTCTCTTTTAAAGAGCGCTTGGCAAGCTCAGGGGTCATTGTTTTGGTTGGGGCTTGGGCATGGCGTCCGGCCAGTTTTAGCTCGGCAGAGAAGGCCTGTGTGGCGAAGCTTAGGGCCAGCATCGTGGTTGCGATTGATTTAAGGGTTTGGGTTTTCATAGTTACGTCCTTTTGTTTGGTTACGAATGAGGCCACTTTACAGACCTTATGGACGCGTTGCATTACGTAATTATTAATTAATCTCTGTCTAAGAAGAGTATTTACTAATCATTTGGCGGTAAATAGCCGAAACTAATGGTCTATGAGTCTTTTCAATTATGACGAATACAAGCCCTATTTTCGAGATCTGATCCAATCCAAAGGCTCTGCCGGCCGGGGCGAGTACCGCCGCATGGCCGAGACCTTGGGGGTTCATCCGACGATGATTTCGCAGATCTTGTCGGGCGATAAGGACTTCACCGCCGAGCAAATCGTCACCCTGGCCAAGCACTATGGCCTTGGAAAAACAGAAACCAAATATCTCATCTTGCTGGTTGAAATTGCGCGAGCGGGATCCGTGGAATTGAAAAAACAATTGCTGGAGATGAAAGAAGAGCTGCAGAAAAAATCGCTGAAACTTGCCAATCGCCTGCAAGTTTCCCAAGGCCTGACCGATCATCAAAATGCGATTTTTTATTCCAGCTGGATTTACTCGGCCGTGCAGATCGCGACCAGTCTCGAGCGTCCCATCGATCTCGATTTTCTTTGCCGAAGATTCCATCTTTCGCCCGAAAGGCTGGGCGAAATCCTGGATTTTTTAAAAGAGTCAGCATTGGTGACCGAGAAAGACGGGGTTCTGAAGCCCGGCGTGCAAAGCACCCACATCCCCAAGGGCTCGCCATTTGCAATTAAGCACCATGCAAACTGGCGGATCAAAGCCATCGAAAAATCGGAAAGTATTTCGGATGAAGAGCTGATGTATTCGGTGAATGTGTCCCTTAGCCCCGAGGACTTCAAACGCCTGCGCGAGCAAATGGTCGACTTTATTCAAAAGTTCTTGAAGACCGTGCACGCCTCGCCGGCTGAAGAAGTGGCGCAGTTTAATTTGGATTTTTTCTGGGTGTAGTTGGTTTCGGAGGGAATCTGATTTTGACAGAAGGCTTGAAGGAGCTGAAGGATTTGTAGCCATCGGATCAGAACGGCTACAAATCCTTCAAGCGTGGTGATTGATTACTCAAGCGGTGGTGGAACCATTCGGCATCTCGCGTTCATTGGCTGCTGAACAGAAAAGCCAAGAATCGAGTAAGACTTGATTTTATACTTTGGCTTTTCTCCTGTTTCATCCACAGCAATGACAATCTTCCAGTCTGGACTGTGATTCGGTTCCGCACGATAGGTCACAAGGCGTTGCCCTTGAGCGACAAGTTTGACTTCAGAGCTCATTCGGAAACTGCCGGCTGCACGGATCCCATAATCGGAGATCTCTGCCTTCACGTCGGCCGCTTCGGATGTGACGTCTTGGATTTCGATGTCGGTCACGCTTTGCATGCTGTAGGTCATCTGGCAATGGATCGGTCGTTTGGCTTCCCCGGCGAAAGCCGCCAAGGATGCAAACGTGATCAATGCGATTGATAGAAATGTTGTTTTCATAAATTCTCCTTTTTTTCGGTTTGTTGTTTTTATTGCGGGCATTGAATGTACTGTTGGCAGCCAAAGACATTCTTTTCTTTGGTCTGCAGGTTTTCGCTAATGAATCCATACTTCCAGCGCATCGAGGCTCCATCTCCGATCAAGAGAAGGGCTCCCAAAAGGTAGGGATCATTTCCCTGCAATTTGTCCGAAACACTGTTCAGAATCGTGTAAGAGTGCAGCGCTGACTGGCAGACTTTTGGTTGGCTGTTATCAAGTTTCAAAACATCAACGGAACAATCGACGCGATCTCCGTAATCTCCAGCTTTGATCAAGGTGATTTGGTCGACGTTATATTGATT
>CBIHPB010000184.1:0-7397 GCA_966211485.1 uncultured Bdellovibrio sp. | reverse complement strand
CAGACATTTGGAACAACAAAGCGCCGGCTCGGTTATAGACCTGAACAAAGTCATAGTTCTTCTCGGTTTCAAAGCGCGAGAAGTAGATCGCGAATTCGTTCGCACCTGGGACATTGATTTCGTATTCACTGGTCGAGTTGTCAACATAAGGGTGAGCCGATGCGATCGACACAGACTTGGTTCTCCAGTTGGCAGGATCGTTTGGATCTACTGGTGGAACGGTGTTGGTCAAACCCGTGTAGGCATTGGCCAGACCGCCGCTGCGAACTTTGCCGCGCAAGCCAGCGATTGGAGCTGCTGTTGTCACGATTCGGTTTTTCAGTTGCAGGTGGGTTAGGTTTGGCTCGTGAGAGGCGATCAGTGCCGCCACACCCGAAACGTGCGGGGTCGCCATCGAAGTACCAGACATTGTCTGATAGCCAGACGGAGTCGTGCTCAAGATATCCACACCAGGCGCGCCGACATGAACTGTCGATTTACCGTAATTGGAGAAATAAGCAAGCTTACCTTGATTGTCGATCGCTGCCACCGCCAGAACGTTTGGAACGTTGTAGCTAGCTGGATAAGTCGGAGTCGAATCGTTGTCGCTGGAATCATTTCCCGCGGCTGCAACAAACAAAGCACCGGCTGCGTTGGCGCGCTCGATTGCTTCTTGCAAAGCTTGAGAAGCTCCGCCTCCGCCCCAAGAGTTCGACATGATCTTCGCACCCATTTTGGTTGCGTAGTCGATCGCTTGAACTGCGCCTTCCAAAGTTCCGGATCCATAAGCATCCAAAAACTTCACCGCCATGATCTGAACATCCCAGTTCACACCGACGATACCGGCGCCGTCATTTCCTTTGGCTCCGATAGTGCCCGAGCAGTGAGATCCGTGACCGTGGTCATCTTTTGGATCGCCATTCATCGCATTGGCGTTGAAGCCATGGATGTCGTCGATCACACCGTTGCCATCGTCATCAACGCCAGGGCGTCCATTGGCTTCGGCTTGGTTGGTCCACATATTCGGGGCCAAATCCGCGATCGTGTAATCAACACCGGTGTCGATCACAGCGACGATTGTGCGCTTGGAACCTGTCTCGATATCCCAAGCTTGCGGAGCGCCAACATCGATGCCCTGAGTGGTCGCATTGATCATACCCCACAACTGACCCAGCATCGGATCATTTGGCAGACGAGAGATGTGGTAGATGTAATTCGGTTCGATGAACTTCACGTAATCCAGCTGGCTATAGGCTTTCACCACAGAATCAACGGTTTCCAACACCGAGCGTTTGATCACGACGATGTTCTGTCCCTTGATCACCGATTTGATCGGAGCATTGAGGCGCCGACTCAAAACAGATAAGGCATTTGGATTTGTTGAGATCTGGTGTTTGAACTTGATCAGATACTCGCCGGGGACCGCTTCGGGTTGTGCCGCCAGAGCAAATGATGAGGTGATAAGTGCTGCCATCATAAGCAGCAGCGATTGGGCTCTTTCCTTAAGCCAGTTCATATTTTCTCCTATGTGGTTATTTCGGATCGGATCACAGACAAAACGCTACCAATTTAAGCAGGCCGATGGGAAATGAAATTTGAGTTGCTTGGTGAGTTTCTATTGGAAATCTCTTGGGAAAACGGGGCCGGGTGAACGTTATTGTTTCACAAGCACCAAGTAGCCCCATCAAAACTAGACCTTTTTGGCAACCGACAGCGGACAAAGTCCGCAGCTGTGGTTGAAGCAATGTGACGCGAAATCAGCCAGTTCGCTTTGCGGAGAAAAGTTTGAGTTGAGTAGATGCTCGAAAAACGCAGTGTGGTTAATGAAAACCACGGTTTGTCGTTCGACCGTCTGGAATCTTTCCCGAACTCTGGTAAAACTTGGTCAAGTAAAAGGCTTGAAATGAAAAACGATCCCTTAATTGAGATGTTGCGCCAAGAATTCGAGCGGAAAAAAGCCCGAAACAAGGCGTACTCGCTTCGCAGTTACGCTCGCGATTTGCGTTTGGATCCCAGCAATCTCTGCAAGATTCTAAAAAATCAAATTCAAGTCGGAGCTCGTCTTCGCGCCAAGCTTGGTAAAAAGTTGGGCTTCGAAGAAAAAGAGATCGAGCAGATTTTAAAACCGATCAGCGATTCCAAAACGGCGGACGCCGACTATCAGTCGCACGAGCTTGAGATTTTCCAAGTCATCGCCGAATGGCAACACTATGCTATTTTGGAATACGTCAAGCTGACCAATGCCAGCCACGAGCCCTCAGTGATTGGGCAAAAACTTGGATTGAAATCAGACGTGGCAGAAGAGTCGATTCGGCGATTGCTGGATCTGGGACTGTTGAAATCATCGGAAGGCCGATTGCTGCCGGCGGAAGAATCCAGCTCGTCTATTTTAAACGTTCCAACCAGCAAAGCCCATCGCGAGCAGCAAACTCAGATTCTTGAGCGTGCCATCGATGCGCTTCACTGTGTGGAAGTGCAGCGCCGTTCGCAATCATCCATGACGTTGGCTGTGGACTCGAGCAAGCTGGGCGAGGCGATAGAGTTGATCAAACGTTTTCGCCGGGATCTGGGACGACTTTTAAGCACCTCGAAAAATTTGGATCATGTCTATCAGCTTTCGATTTCGCTGTACCCGCTGACCCAACCTCAAAGAGAAGGAAATTCTTTATGAGGAAGCAATCAGTTGTAAAACCCTCAAGCCCACAGCTGGCGGGCTGCTGCACTTTTGCAATCCCATTTTGAAACAAATTGGGTTGCATCTGGATGTTGAAATTCCGGAATTTCAATCTCTTCGGTTGAATAAATTCGAATTTGCGCGTGTGGAAACTTTGAGATCTTCAAAGATGTCTGAACCGATTTTAAAAACTGCGGTATTGCAAATTCACGAAATCGCTGCGACCTGAAACGGAAATTTGAATTTTGCAGTGAGAGCTGCGGCTAATTTAAATTTGGCTAAAGGTTGTTTCATCCCGGAGCGGTTTTATTCCTAAATTTCTTTTTTAGAAGTGTTAATTTTTTCCAAGTGGAACGCCGTTAAAGAATTAACATTAAACAGTTAAAATCGTTGAGCCAGCTTGAGCTAATTTTTTGAGGAGAGCGTTCTATGGAAGCAAAGAAGTTGAATCAGCAAGTGAACATGTCCGAAAACGACCTGGCGTTTATCTACCAAGCATTAGATCGGGTGCAGGCCATTATCGAATTTAATCTTGATGGAACAATCATTAAGGCCAATGACAATTTCCTAGCGGCGGTTGGCTATAGCTTAAGTGAAATCCAGGGCGAGCATCACCGGATGTTCTGCGATTCTGAGTATGCGAACTCTCTTCCCTACAAACAGTTCTGGGAAAAGCTGGCCAAGGGCAGTCTGGAAAAAGGCGAATTCAAGCGTCTTCGCAAAGACGGATCTGAAATCTGGATCAACGCTTCCTACAATCCGGTTTTGGATGCTGAAGGCAAACCTTATAAAGTCATCAAGTTCGCAACCGACGTGACAGCTCAAAAGCTGCAAAACGCCGACTACGAAGGCAAAGTGAATGCGATCAGCAAAGCGCAAGCGGTGATCGAATTCGATCTTCATGGCAATATTCAGACAGCCAATGAAAACTTCCTGGGCGCGACGGGATATTCTTTGAATGAAATCCAGGGCAAACATCACCGCATGTTCTGCGAGCCAGAATATGCAAATTCACCAGCTTATAAAGAGTTCTGGGCCAAACTTGGCAGCGGCACATACGATGCCGGCGAGTACAAACGCATCACCAAGGCTGGAAAAGAAATTTGGATCAATGCTTCCTACAATCCAATTATGGATGCCAGCGGCAAGCCATTTAAAGTCGTGAAGTTTGCGACGGACATCACCGCTTCCAAACTTCGCAGTGCGGACTTTGAAGGAAAGATGGCGGCGATCAGCAAGGCGCAGGCGATTATCGAGTTCAATCTCGATGGAACGATTCTGACTGCCAACGAGAACTTCTTAAAGACGGTTGGTTATTCTTTGGATGAAATCAAAGGTAAACATCACCGCATGTTTTGCGAACCGTCTTATGCGGCATCGAATGAATACCAGGCCTTCTGGCAAAAGCTGGGACGCGGTGAATTTGAAGCTGCCGAGTACAAACGTTTCGGCAAAGGCAACAAAGAAATCTGGATCAACGCTTCTTACAATCCGATCATGGATGCCAGTGGCCGGCCGTTTAAGGTCGTAAAGTTTGCGACGGACATTTCAGCCAGCGTGGCGAAGAAAGTTGAATTCAATGACGTCGTCCTTTCGACGACTGTGAAGTTCAACGATCGAGTCAAAGATGTTTCTGAGCGCATTACAAAGATGGCTCAGGACAACCAATCTTTGGGTGCGACCACTGAAGAGATGAATGCTTCCGTAGAGGAGCTCAGTGCTTCGATTGATTCCATTGCTCAGAATGTGAAGTCTGTCGATGCTTTGGCGAAAAGCACGCAGACCCAGGCGGATGTGGGATCGAAGGCGATTGCAAAGTCCATCGAATCCATGGAACTGATCAATAAATCCTCAGAGGAAATCAGTGAGATCGTCAAAGTGATCAGTGAAATTGCCAGCCAGACAAACTTGTTGGCGTTCAACGCGGCGATCGAGGCGGCTCGTGCCGGTGAGCATGGTCTTGGATTCTCGGTGGTGGCGGATGAGGTCCGTAAATTGGCCGAGCGGTCTTCCCAAGCGACAAAGGATATCACCAAGCTGATCAACGAATCCGTCAAGCGGGTGGCACAGGGTGGTGAGATTTCGAAAGAAGCTGCAAACTCTTTCAATAAGATCGTGGAAGGTGTCGGCATGACGACCCAGGCGATCTCAGAAATCGCCGTGGCCGCACAAGAGCAACAGACAGCTTCGAAAGATGTGGCAGAGGCCATCCAGCAAGTTGCTGATGCGACTGAGAAGTCCGCAACGGCTTCAGAGGCGATTGCATCGGCTACGTCAGAGCTGGCAGCGGGTGCTGAACAGCTGAAAGCTGCCGTACAAAAGTTTGCTTCGTAAAAGATGGAAGCGAGCAAAGGAAAGCCCATGGCTGCCGTGTTGAGCGAAACATGCTTCAAAGAATTCCTGAGCTTGGTTCACAAGCTGACAGGAATCACGATTGCTTCAAACCGCACCTCGATGTTGGAGGGGCGGTTACGCAAGCGCATTTCGGCCCTGGGCCTTGAAACATACGAAGAATATTTAAAGCTCGCCCAAGACAACGCGGGCGAGCAGAAGCACTTTATCGATCTGGTGACGACCAACGAGACCTATTTTTTTCGAACTCCCCGCGTTTGGGAATACATCGAAAGGAAATTCCTGCCTCAATGGTCGGCAAAACATCCCAATCAGATGATGAAGGCTTGGTCAGCGGCCGCTTCCTCTGGAGAAGAGGCGCACTCTTTAGGCGTGATTTGCCAAGATTTCAAAGAGAAGACACCGGGGTTTCAATATCAGATTACGGGTACGGATATCTCGGGTGAAATGATCGATCTTTGTCAAAAGGGTCTATATTCAGGCCGCTCACTTGAAGCGTTTAAAAAGACCCGACCTGCGCAATTTGAAAGACATATGAAGCTGAAGGGCGACAACACCTATCAGGTGGCCAGCGAAATCAAGGCCCATCTGAAGTTTCAGCAGCACAATTTGTTTCGGGCTTTTCAAACGCAAGAAGCTTTCGATTTGATTTTGATCCGAAACGTTTTGATTTATTTTAAGGGACCTGATCAGGAAACAGTTCTTTCTTTGATAGCACCTCGGTTGGCACCTGAAGGGGTGCTGATTATTGGTGAGGCCGAATCGCTGGCGCACATCAATACAGGTTATAAAAGTATCGAGCCTCTGGTGTACCGTCTGGATGCAGGCTCGGCCGTGAAAACGAAGGCGGGTTGAGATGCCCAAACTGGTCAATGTTCATATCGGCGAAGTCAAGGTGGCTCGAAAAGGCGAAACCCTTCAAGCCATCTTGGGATCCTGTGTGGGAATTGGCGTGATTTGGAAAGAAAAGAAAATCTGCGGACTTGCGCACGCGCTGCTGCCGGAAAGCCCGGAAAGAACGTTTGTCATCGGCGGCCGATTTGTGAATCAGGCCTTTCAGTCTTTGGTGGCAATGATGAAAATTCGAGACGAGGATCTTTCGCAGATCGAATTGGTGATTGCGGGCGGCGGGAACATGACCAGTTCCAAAGATGAAGACAGCTCGGAATTGGTCGGAGCCTGCAATTTCAGGATGGCTTTGAAAGAAGCCAAAAGCTTGGGGTTGCAAGTGGTGCATGCGGAAGGTGGTGGGAACGAAGGTAAGAAAATTATCATCGACTCGACCGCTTTTTCCTACAGAATCGAAAAAATACCAAGAATTTCTGAAGCTTCATAAGGATGGCATATGGGACGATTGGGCTCGCAAAATCAGCAATCAGATCGAAGTCAAATCTTTGGGTCTTTCTTTTTGGCGGACAATGAATTTGCTGTTCCTATTACTTTTATTCGCGAGGTCGTGAATGCTCCAGCTGTCTATTCAGCTGTGCCTTTGGCCCCGCCTTATTTAAAGGGGCTTGTCAATTTGCGTGGAACAGTGATTCCTGTGATTGATCTGCGTAACTTGTTGAAGCTGTCAGGTGGCGGTCCATCCGATTCAGCCAAGATTGCCGTGATTGAGCTGGATGGAAACTGTGTCGGTCTTCTTTTCGATCGCACGGGCGAAATTTTCCGCAGCACAGAAGAAGAGCGAAATGACTTTGAGGACAGTCATGCGACCAGCGTGATCAGTGGAGTCTTTAAGCGCGATGGCGGTCAGACGATCATTCAAATTCTGGCGGTCGACCGGCTGTTCAAGCTGCAGAATGTTCCAACGAACAGCAATGGCAATGCCTTGGCTCGGGAAAGTCTCAGCCGCAAGCGGGGCCATCGCATGCAGTGCATTTCATTTGTCGTCGGACCAGCGAAGTGCGCTTTGCCGATTTCAGGCATTCAAGAGATTTTGAAAATCGACAAGATCAATCGCTCGGTGCTAGGCGGTGGATTTTGTATTGGTGCGATCAATTTGCGTGGCGTGACGGTGCCTGTGATCGACTTTGCGTCCTTGTTGAAGTATCGGGACATCGACACTTCGGAAGAAGCGACCAAGGGTAGCCGCCGCATTTTGGTTTTGCGACTTGAGAACGAGCTCTTTGGCCTTTTGGTCGACTCGGTCGATAGTATCATTTCTTACTTCCCCGACGAACTTTTGAATTTTGCCCGTGTCGAGCAAGAGCGCGGTGACATGTTCCTGGGCTGTATCACCGGTCATGGGGATCTTGATATTCTGCTTTTGGATTATCAAAAGATCCTCAGCAACGCCGAGGTTCTGGAAATCACGCACGGCCATAGCAAACTGTTTCAAAGTCAAAACGTGGCCAAGGGCCAAGCCGAAAATTCTCAAAAAGATGGCAAC
>CBIHPB010000183.1:0-7405 GCA_966211485.1 uncultured Bdellovibrio sp. | reverse complement strand
GCCAGTCGTGGGACTGTTGGCTTCGAAAGAATGTAAGGCTCCGGGTGGTTGCTCGACCAGCCCTGAAGGCATGCTAATTGGTTTGCAATTGGGTGCCAGCTTCAAATTTGCCCCGCAGTTGGGTGCAGAGATTTACTACGAATCAGTTCCGTCGACTTTCTGGAAAGATGCGATGAAGAACGCGCGCACTGTGGGCGCGAACCTGCTTTTCACTTTCGAGTAATATGAGAATTTTACTGTCTCTGATTTTTTTGATCGCGACCGTGCAGGCCAAGGCCGAAACCCGAGGTGACATCGGGTTCGGTGCTTTGTTTGGCCTGCGATCCAATCAAGCTGATACGGATATCCGCAATGCAACTGTGAATTCGCGCATGGGATATCAGTTCGGCGTTCTGGCTTTGTTCCCGATCGTCAAAGCGATCGAGGTGCGAAGCGGATTTATGTACACTCAGCGCTATTCTGAAATCGCGAATACGGCTTCGGGCACGGTGACGGTGGATTATTCATACTTCGATGTTCCGATGACATTGATGTATCGCTTTTCAGAGGCGGCTGGCGTGTTTGCAGGGCCTGTGATTGCCTTCAATCAATCGAAGGAAGTGACCTGCTCGCGAAACACCAATTGCGCCGCGCTGGATGTGAAGTCTGTCGTGATGCCTTTGCAAATCGGTTTGAATTTTAAATTTCTGCCCCAGATGGGCGGCGAAGTATTCTTCGAATACACCTCGGGAGATCTGTCGACCAATGTGGCGAACATGCGATCTGTCGGGGCCAATCTTATTTATTATTTCGAGTAAAACATGAAACTAGGAAGTTTGAAGAGCAGCCAAAGTCGTGACGGTGAATTGTGCGTAATCAGCCGAGATGGCAAAACAGCGGTCAAAGCCATAGGCATCGCACCGAACCTTCGCGAGGCCTTGGAAAATTGGTCTCAAGCTTCTGACAAACTTGAAAAATTGTCGGCGGATCTGAATGCTGGCAAAGCTTCCGGTTCTTTCGCCGTGAAAGAGGGCGAGTTTCATTCGGCTTTGCCTCGAACTTGGCTGTTTGCCGATGGCTCGGCCTTCATTCACCACATCAAACTAGTTCGCAAGGCCCGTAATGCGGCCTTGCCTGAAACTTTGCTGACCGTGCCTTTGATGTATCAGGCCGAGTGCGGCCAGTTCCTGGCGCCGACAGAAAATATTCCGCAGCGAGATTTCGCACACGGAACTGATTTCGAAGCGGAGGTCGGCGTGATCGTCGGCGAAGTTCCGATGGGAATTTCGCCGGAAGAAGCGCTTAAAAAAATTCGTCTCGTCGTTCTGATCAATGACGTTTCATTGCGTGGATTGATCCCAGAAGAATTGGCTGCGGGCTTTGGTTTCTTCCAAAGTAAACCTGCAAAGACTTTATCACCATTTGCAATCACATTGGATGAGCTTGGTTCGGCCTGGAAAGACGGGCGCGTTCACTTGCCTTTGCACGTCGAACTGAACGGACAGTTCTTTGGTAAAGCTAATGCCGGCGAAATGCATTTTCACTTTGGTCAGCTGATTGCTCATGCAGCGAAGACTCGCAATTTGGTTGCCGGGACATTGATTGGCAGCGGAACTGTGGCAAATGAAGATTCGTCTGTGGGATCCAGTTGCCTGGCGGAAAAGCGCACGCTTGAACAAATCAATCAAGGGGCTGCGAAGACGCCGTTTATGAAGGCGGGCGACCAGGTTGAAATCTGGATGACGAATTCAGCGGGCCAGGATTTGTTCGGGCATATCCGGCAAAAAGTCGTCTCTCATCCATGAAGAAATCCCTGTTTGCGATTGTCTTTCTGATGTTCGGGTGTTCGTGCTCGTCACTGCTGTATTATCCGCGCAAAGAGCAGCTGTACAATCCGGCCAAGTTCAATCTCAAGCCGGAAGACGTTTACTTCACGAACAAAGAAAATCAAAAACTGCATGGTTGGTGGTTTGATTCGAAGAAGCAACCGGCCAAGGGAACTTTTGTTTTCTTCCACGGAAACGCCGAAAATCTCAGTTCTCATTTTGCATCGATGAGCTGGTTGCCGGATGCAGGTTACAATTATTTTATTTTCGATTACCCAGGTTACGGTCAGTCGGAGGGCGAGCCAGGTCCCTATGAAAATGTCAGCTCGGGAAGAGCTGCTTTGCATTGGGTGCATGACAAAAAAGATTCCAGTCCTTTAATCGTCTACGGACAAAGCATGGGCGGGATTGTGGCCATGCGAACCGTGATTGAAGAGAAAGATCAGATTCCGATGAAGATCCTGATCGCCGACGGAACTTTTTCTTCGTTTCAAAGAATTGCTCGGAAGAAAATGAGTTCGCATTGGTTGACGTGGATTGCTCAGCCGTTTGCTTATCTGCTGTTAAGTGATCGATGGGCTCCGGATGCCGAAAAAATTTCGCCGATTCCATTGCTGGTGATGCATGGACGTTTGGATCCAGTCGTTGAGTACGAACATGGCGAGCGCCTTTTCGCTGATGCCAAAGAGCCGAAAACTTTTATCGAAGTGCCGAACGGTCATCACGGTGATCTGTTTTGGGTCAGTGAAGGTCATTACCGCAAAGTTGTTTTGGACCTAATCGAAGGTCTAGGAAAAGATAAATAAGCAACTTTGTCATCTGTGAGGTCTTATTCGCTGACATCTTTTCCGGCGAACTTCGACGCCGTTAACGACACTTAAGAATTAATCCTAAGAATTCATCAATCTTTAGAAAAATTAAGCCGATAGCAAATTGTGCGCGAAACTTTGTTCGTGTTCGCAGAGAGGCTTAAATGAAAATGTCTATTTCTCGTCAGCTTTGGTTTCTGAGTTTTGGCTTTCTATTTGTATTAGGTGCGACTTCGGCTGCCTCTTACTATGTTTGCAAATACTTAAATGCCCAGCTGGGCCGGGCAGTGAATGTGCAGATGGTGGCCATCCGGAACATGACCTTGGCCGATATGATGCACGACGGGATGCGCGGAGTGGTGGCGGAAGCTTTGGTGATGGCCAACCAAAAAGACGAAGCTGCCTTGAAGGATCTCGAGAAAGAAATTGAAGAGAAATCTACCGACTTTATTAAGTATATTGGTGTTTTGGAAACCTTAGACGTGAATGATGCCACCAAGGCCGCGATTGCAGAGGCGAAGCCTGCGCTTGATAAATATGTCGAGCAAAGCAAGGGATTGGTAAAAGCCGCGCGTGAGAAGGGCTATACTGAAGCCTATACCCTGTTTCCACCGTTTAGCGATTCGTTCACTTTTCTAGAAGGAAAAATGGAAAAGCTGGGCGATTTGATCGAAGGTGATGCGCATGCAGATCTTTCGACAGGAGATTTCTTTTTGAAGGTGAATTTGATCGTGGCGATTTCGACCCTGATCTTGGGCGGAGCCTGTGCTTTCTGGGTGCTGAGCCGCTTGATGAAAGAGATCAAAGGATTCATCGCGCAGATTCGCGATGCTGGAAACAATGTTCACACAGCTTCGGCTTTGATGACCGAGACTAGCAAAAATGCATCGTCACTTTCGACTTCGTCGGCCGCATCTTTGGAAGAGACAGTGGCATCGCTGGAAGAGCTGAATAGCATGGTGAAAGTGAATGCCGACAATGCTCAACAGGCCTCAGCGCTTTCGCAAACAAGTTTGAATGCTGCTCAGACAGGGAAGACCGAAATTATGTCTTTGATTACGACGATGTCGGATCTGGAGAAATCTTCGAAGAAAATGGAAGAAATTATCAATGTGATCGACGATATTGCTTTCCAAACAAATCTTCTGGCTTTGAACGCGGCCGTCGAAGCGGCGCGTGCTGGCGATCAGGGAAAAGGTTTCGCGGTTGTCGCGGAAGCGGTTCGAAGTCTGGCCCAGCGAAGTGCTTTGGCTGCGAAAGATATCTCTCAGATGATTCAATCTAGTGTTGATAAAATTTCGTATGGTAACGGAGTTGCTTCCCGAAGTGGGGAGTCTCTTGAGAATATCGTGTCTTCCGTGACCAAAGTTTCAGATCTGAATTCAGAAATCGCCGGTGCCAGCAAAGAACAATCGGCGGGTCTTGGTCAGATCAGCACAGCGATGCAAAGCCTGGATCAATCGACTCAGCAAAACGCGCAAGCCAGTGAGGAGATCAATAGCTCGTCACGCGATATGCTTCAGCAGTCAGAAAAGCTGGAAGATCTGGTGCGTGGATTTGAAGTGATGGCGCTGGGAAACAACCAAGGCGTTGAGCAAAAAGCTTCTTAATTCCATCTCAAGACCCTGAAGCATTGCAGAATCAAGCTTTCGGGTCTGCCTTCATTGCCTGTCTCCTTGCCTGAAGGTGGAGAATTCGCTAAATCTGGCGACTCGTATTCCGAAATCCGGAGGGTTGGGAGAGTGGTTGAATCCGCTCGCTTGGAAAGCGAGTTAACCCCTTAAAAGGTTACGCGAGTTCGAATCTCGCATCCTCCGCCAAAAGCCGCCTGGCTACTTTTCTCTAAGCAGCGCATAAATTGGGTTCTTTGGGTAAATCCTTGCACCGCTAAAGGTACATGGCCCTTAGAGAATTCAAGAACGCATCGGTTTTGAAATGGCCGTCGAATTTGTTGACGGTCGTCTGCCTAATTTGGGCCTTATCCTGCTTTTCCTCGATGGCAATGGCCGAAGTCCAATGCTTTAAGGCGCAGGCGGCGCGGAAATTCGATCCGTTTACGTTCGATGGAGTCAAGCCAACGCTGTTTCAGAAATGGCGAAGACTTTTAGATTTTAATCCGGATGGAGTTTCGGGAGTCGAAGCCAGAGCCCGGTATGCCGAGGTTTTTCACGAGATCTTTGATGATATCCACCCTGTCTTTTTGGCGAGAGCGAAAACCAGCTTTGAAAAGTTGCCGAATTTGGAGTTGGGCCGAACGGGGCAGAGAAGTCACGATATCAAGATCGATGCGAAGCTAAAAAATCACCCTCTGTACCCAGTGATGCATGCGCATGAACTGTCACATGTTTATGACTTAGAGATTGGTCGACTTTCAAGTTTCGCAAAATTGTCCGAGGAAATTCTGGATTCCGAAATCCGTGCTCATTACCGGCAATTGATCGCGGCCAATAAAATATTTTCGAAAGCTGATCTGATCAAAATTCGAGGTTCAGAAAGGAATAAAGATCTGAAGGCTTACATTGATACCATCATTCAGTATGGCGAAAAGCCAGATCAGTATATTGCAATTCTATTTCTGATGACCGAATACCAACAGCTTGTTTACGAAGTCTCAGGAGAAACAACTCTGGAAGGAAAGGCAAGTTTCCTTCTTTCTCGAATCCATTCTGTTCTAAATGACCTTCCTTGATAAATCGAACTGGCCGAAATTTTGCTGATTAGTTTCAATGGAGGACCAAACGGGGAAAAATGGAACTAATACCGCTTACCGAAGCCAATAGTGTCATTGGAGCCATCGGAAAAATAATTGAGATCTTTGGGATTGTGACAATCCTTCTTGGCGGTCTTGCAGCGACTTTCCGGTTTTTCAAAGAAGTACGCGTCGAAACGCCGCCCAAAGCGTACGAAAATTATCGAAGTGCATTGGGGCGGGCGATTCTTTTGGGTCTTGAGTTTTTGGTTGCCGGGGACATTATCGGAACGGTCGCAGTCGAGCCCACTTTTCGAAGCCTTGGTGTCTTAAGTCTGATCGTGATTATTCGTACTTTCTTAAGCTTCTCACTTGAAGTTGAAATCAAGGGGCGCTGGCCTTGGCAAACTCCTCTTAAAAACGAACATTGAAGATTTTTGAACATCATTTCAAATTGAGCAGCATCTCAATCGGAGCGTTCTTCGGAAATGATGGGACGTTCGCAGGAAAAACCGAGGAGGCTCCTGCGCTTTCCGTCCACACCAAATATTCCGGAGTGAATGCGCTGACATCGTCCAACGTTGCCGCTTTGACAGTCAAAATATCGGGGATATCTGAGATCTGAGAGAAAACATGCGTCCCGCAGTCTTTGCAAAAGTTTCTGATCACTGTCGATCCACGATCCGATACCGTTTGGCAGTATGAAATCGTATCGGGTGTGATTTCAATAGTGCTTCGATGCAAAACCAAAAGTGGATTTCCGCAGGGACTGCCGGCTTTTTGGCATTGGCGGCAGTAGCAGATGCCTTGGGAAATAGGCGGCTGCGAGATTTTGTAGCGGACTTTTTTGCAGAGGCAGCCGCCGGATAATTCAGTCATATGATGCCTTCCATTTTTTCGTGTAATTGCTGAACCTGAATTAAACCCGTCAGATATTTGGAAACAGAGAAGGTTTTGATTCGGTTTTCGAAAGCCCTGATTTTGTCGGCAAGATCGCGAATTTCCAGCCGCAAATTCCTTTCGGCTGCTGCGATTTCGTGATCGTTTTTACAAGTGGCAAGCTCGCCAGTGATGTCACCATCCTGGTTTTCTCGTTGGCGGGTGGCCAGAACGTTGAAGATCCGTCCCATGCGTTGACCGATTAGGAAAACCTCCCGAAGCGTGCCGAATTCAGAAAATTCGATTTCGTCAGTCGCGATCAAGTCCATCATCCCGGCCATGATCATTCCCATATTGTGATGCGTGTACAGTCGATTCTCCAATGCGTTGTTCATCGACGGATGGGTTGTGACCAGGGAGCTGAACTGATTGGCCAAATAAAACTGGGCCAGATCGAAATTCAAAATTTCTACAAGACGATGATAATTTGGAAATTTAGCTAAGATCGCTTCCATCTCGGCAAAAAGCGAATTGGCAAATTCCAACGCGGGCACCCCGCCGGATTCCCGGTTGCATTGCGGACCCGTGCCAAATTTCAGCCGGTAGAGATCGTCCAGCAGTCGCGGATTGTGGCGGGTTGGCCGATCTGCGAAATCATCGTAAAGGGTGATCATCGTACCCAGGCAAACTTTGGCTCGCAAAACTTCGGAAAAATTTTGGCGCGAAACCGAACTTAAGGTGATTGCAGTGTAACCGTTGACCAGAAACTCATCGAACAGAGCCTGTCCCCGATACGGCGCAATCTCCATCATGTTTCGCTGAATTTCGATCAGTGTGTCCTGAATTTTCGTAGCGCTCATAAAGACAGTCCGTTTTCTGATTGGATTTCGCGTTTCTTAAAGAAAACAGGCAGTGGAGCATTGGTATGCGCTGTGATCAGGGCTTCGATTTCAGGAGGATTCGGCTCGGCGGCTCGCATTTCGTAACGCTCGCAAAGCTTCTGCAGCACAAGTGTTGCCTCCAATTTGGCCAGGGCAGCCCCGATACAAATTCGGGGCCCACCGCCAAAGGGAATAAATGAAAATGGATGCTGAAGATCTTGAGTGAATCGGTCCGCGATAAACGCATCCGGATTTTCGAAGTAATCCGGATGCCGCTGGATATGTCGAACACTTAGAAAGATCTGCGAGCCTTTTGGAATTTTGACTCCGCCCAAGACGTCA
>CBIHPB010000182.1:0-7453 GCA_966211485.1 uncultured Bdellovibrio sp. | reverse complement strand
TATCAACACGTCAGGAAATCTGATCACCACAGGCTCGGTCAGCGGTCTGACGGTTCAGGCGTCCAATATCCGCATTTACAATGGCAGCAAGTATTTGCAGATGGCCGCATCGGCGATGTCATCAGATGTGACTTTGACTTGGCCTTCGACAGCAGGTTCTTCGGGACAAGTTCTTTCGACGGACGGAACTGGCAATCTTTCTTGGATTTCAGTGTCAGGCACTGGCGCGATCTTGAACGGCGGCAACAGTTTTGCCGGTGACATCAGCATCGGCACGAACGACAACCAGGCGTTCAGTATTAAAACCAACAATGCAACAGCACTGACGGTTTCTCAGGGCGGAAATGTCGGAATTGGAACCGCATCTCCGGCCAATCTTCTTTCCGTCAATGGAAACACGTCGCTGAATGGCAGTGTCGTCATCGGCGGGTCGGGTGCTCCGACTGTTGGATTTGAAGTTCATCGAGACACCTTCTTTTTCACAAACGGAAATGGAACTGTTCCTTATTTCTATACAAATGGAAATGGAAACATCGGGGTTGGAACCAGTAGCGCGTCTGCATCCAAGCTCAGCGTGAGTGGCAACATGGCGGTTGGTTCTACTTACGCCAACTCGAATGCGGTTCCGACAAACGGTCTGCTGGTCGAAGGAAGTGTTGGTATCGGAACGACATCCCCGCGAACGGCTTTGGATGTCAGTGGTGCGATTGTAACCAAGCCCGCGACTCCGGTTTCCGCAGCGACGGTTGATGTGTCGAGCGGAAACATTCATTACACGACGAACAGCTGCGGATCTTTCGCGTTTCACAATATGAAAGACGGCGGAACATACATGTTCGTCGTCAAAGGAACTTCGGTTGCAACTTGTACATTCACTGCCTTTAGCGGTGCAGGAACGGGCGCTTTGACGGTGCACATGCCTGCTGACAACGGGAATACGACATCTGGCAAACACACTATTTACAACCTGACAGTCGTGGGAAGTGACGTCTATGTGGCCTGGACTCCGGGTTACTAAACCCCTTCTTTTTTTGACAGCGCTGACTTTGCTTTGGGTGTCCGCCCAGACGTTCGCGTTTGTTCCTGACACGGCTTTCTGGAAATCCAAGGCTCCGACCATTCGCTTTACGACAACAGCTCAAACAATCTTAGCGGGCAATTGCTCGGGCATTGTGACGATCGGAACTTTCAATCCGGCGGGGGCTCAGACGAATGTCTCTTCAAACCTGACCATCAATTTAAGCGGAGCTATCAGCACGACTTTTTATTCAGACGATACTTGCACGAATCCGATCAGCAGTTTTGTGATTGCGTCGGGAACGAGCTCGGGCAGTTTTTATTATACCGATGACTCCGTCGGCGCGGTGGTGCTAACGGCTTCAGCGACGGGTTACGCCAGCATCATGCAATCTGAAACGCATTCGACCAATCCATTTATCTGGACGGGGGCGGGTGGAGTTCCGGCGTGGAACACAGGTGCAAACTGGTCAGGCGGAGTGGCTCCGGGCGCTTCGGATCAAGCGCTTTTCAACGCTGTCTGTACAGTGAACTGCTCGCCCACGATTGGCAGCAATATTTCAGTGCTTGGGGTTCGCCTGGCGCCGGGCTATGCCAGCACGATCACCCAAAGCAATGGATTTACGATCACGGTCGGAACCAAAGGATGGGGGCAGCTGACAGGAAATTTTTCTGGTGGAAACTCGGCGATTGGAATTGTGGGGTCTCTGGGCTTAGCCGGAGGTTCCTTCACTTCGACATCAGGAAATCTGACTTTGCAGTCTCATCTGTACATGTTGGCTGGTGGCGGTTTCACGCACAACTCGGGGACATTGATTTTTTGGTCCAACAACTCGTCCCACAATTTGGTGATCAATTCTGCCATGGCGATGAATCAGCTGAAATTTAGCGGAAATGGATACAACACAATTATCAATGTTTCAGGTTCGTCCAATATCACGGTGAACGGAGCTTTCACTTGCGATCCGAACAGCTCGCCGACTTTAGTTAATACGGGCACCATCATCATGAAAGGTGATGTGAGCTTTGCCGACCGTGGATGTTCTGGATCGGGTCTTCTTCGTGTGGCAGGAAATAGCAATCAGACGATTTCTGGCGCCAACACTTCGGTGATTCCTTCGATGGATATCAATTCGACGGGCGGAACAGTTTTGCTGTCTGGAACCGTTCAGTTTGTCAGAGACTTCACCTACACGGCTGGCACCATCAGTGCTGGCACGTCGAATGTCATTTTCAACTTCTACGCCAGCAGCAATCAATCGATCAATTTGGCGGCACCATTGGATTTGTACAACGTCCAATTCACTGGTTATGGCTATAGCACAACTCGAACCTTGACGGGAACGATGAACGTCAACGGCCTGTTTGTTTGCAATCCTGACAGCGGAGCCGGAGCCATCAACGGTGGATCGATCGTGGCCAAGGGCGACCTGAGCTTTTCGGATCGCGGATGCACAGGCACAGCGACGATCACGATCGGTGGCTCTGGGAATCAGACGCTGACAGGAACAAATACGGCGGTGATTCAATCTCTCGATATCAATTCGACTGGCGGAATCGTCACATTTGCGGGTACGCCTCAATTTATTAAAAATTTCACTTATACGGCCGGGACCTTCAATGCGGGCACCTCGAACATTTGGTTCAACTTCAATGGCACCGCTCATACCTTGAATTTAGCGGCGCCACTGGATTTCAATGATGTTTCATTTGTCGGAGAGGGATGGACGGCAAGTTGGACGATCTCGGGCACGATGACAGTCAATGGGACCTTGGCCTGCCCGGCAAGTCCGAACTATGGAACGATCAATGGAAGTCCAATTTATGCCAAGGGAAATGTTTCGTTCTCGAATAACGGATGCACGGGCACTTCGGTGATCATGATTGCCGGTTCGGGAAATCAAACTGTGACCGGCGCATCCGGGGCGAATATTCCAACTTTTGAAATCAATTCGACTGGCGGGACCGTCACGCTCAGCGGAACTCTGAAGTTTACCAGAAATTTCACTTATACAGCTGGAACCATTGATGCCGGCACCTCTTTGGTGCAGTTTGATATTGCTTCAGGAAACTATTCGATCAATCTGGTCAGTCCACTGACGCTGAATCATGTCGAGTTCATTACGTCCGGTTGGAACTTCAATCGAACATTGTCCGGAACTTTGAATGTCAACGGTACTCTCACCTGCGATCCCAATACCTACTCGGGCGCTTTGTTGTCGGGAACCATCAATGCCTATGGGAATGTCGTCTTCGGCGGCTATGGATGTACGGGAACAACAGTTTTAAATTATGAAGGAGCTTCATCAACGACGATCAGCAAAGCTTCCACAGCTTCAACATTTGGTTCCTTAAGCACGATCAACAAAACCGGTGGTGCGAAGGTCACGCTTGTTTCGGATTTACCTTTGGGAACTAATGCCAATGTCACGGTTAACAATGGAACACTGGATTTAGGTGGATACAATCTTGCGGTCACGTCAGCATTGGCCGTCGGAGCATCTGGAACGTTGAAGTGTAACGGCGGAATTTTTTCTTACGGCTCGCTGACCAACAACGGAACCATCAACTGTCCGGGTTATTCGACTTATGATTTCAACTGGACGGGGGCAGCCGCGGATTCGAACTGGAGCACAGCCGGTAACTGGCAAGGTGGCGTTGTGCCCGGTGTGGGCGATGTTCCGTATTTCACAAATGCCTATTGCGGAGCGAACTGCAACGCCAATCTTTCTGGGAACATCAACATTCGCGGCTTGCACATGATCTCGCCTTTCACGGGTACGATCGCGCAGGGAACGGCGAATACGATTTCTGTTGGAATTCGGGGTTGGACGCAGACTGCGGGAACCTTCACGGGTGGAGATGGCAATGTCACGATGAATTTCCTCTCGAACACCGGTGCGTTTTCGGTGACGGGCGGAACTTACATGGCCACATCCGGAACGATGACGGTCGGTCACACGTCCGGAATTTCCGGCGGGGTCGCGTCTCGCACGACTTTCCAGGTGGGAAGCGCGGCGACGTTTAATTCGCACAATGGAACAGTTCAGATTAATTGTGGTGAAACTGTCAATGGCACTCAGGTTTGCTATATCGATGCTCCATCAGGCATTTCGTTTAATCACCTGATCACCTCCGCCAACGGAGGTTATGGAAATGGGGTCGGTATCAACACGGGTCAAACGGGAACTGTTTTTGGCAATCTGACAGTTCTTAGCGGAATTCTATCAGGTGGCGGTGCATGGGATCTGTATGGAAATCTCAATACGTCAACGACCTTTGGCGGTCAAAGCTACGGTGTTCCGGCCATCGTGACGTTGAAAGGCGGAGGCAATCAGACTTACTCGACGGCGGGAAATCGACCAACGGTTTATTTGGTCGTCAACAAACCTTCGGGAACCGTCACGCCAGCTTCGACTGATGCGAGATTTGCAAAATTGGTCGTTACGGCCGGAACATTTACGGCCCCAACCGGAACTTTGTATCTCGGTCAATACACAAACGGCAGTACGACCGGGAATATGACTTTGTTCTCACTGCCAGCGCCAGCTAATTTTGTGGATCAAGGCGGCACGGTCGATTTCTGCGCTTACGATACTAATTCTGGAAACGCGCAGTATACCTTGCAACCAAATGGAACTTTGACTTTGACGAATGCAAAAATCACGGGTCATCCGGCATTGTCGTCCAGCCAGAATGTCACAGCTGGAGACAAGATCGTCGTCACAGGTACTTTCACAAAAGTGACGGGAAGAATGGGCGGTGCTTGGGAGCTGCAAGGAAACGCTGTACTGGGCGGAATCGACCAAGGCACGGCAAGCCTGACTTTCACAGGAACGGCAAACCAGTCGGTCTCGGGTTCCGTTTCGCCGACCGGAACATGGACCATCAACAAACCTTCGGGAACGGTCTCTTTAGCCAACGCTTTGAACTTAAATGGAGCCGCCCAAGCACTGACGATCACGTCGGGAACTTTGAATATGGCGGGCTACAATCTGACCGTGGCAGGAGCTGTCACCAACAACGGAGTTTTGAAACGCGGAGACAGTCCAGCCTGCGGAACTTTGACCAACGGAAGCTTCACGGGAACTCCGGCGATCTGTCCTTAATCTTTTGAAATTTTTTAGTAGGCGTGTGAAAAGGCAAAGATGTATTTATCTTCGCGCACGGATGTTCCGCCTTCTTTAAACGGAGTCGAATAACCAAAAGTCGTTGCCAGATGGTATTTCGGAAAAGCTTTCGTCAGATCGGCGTAGGCGATTCCGTCAGTCACTGCCAAGTTGGAATTTGCACGCAGGGTGGTAGTCAGATTGCGGCCGAACCAGGCTCGGGTTTCCAGAACTTCAGAAGGACCGAAGGCATGCGGGTTCATCTCCAATGAAACTTTGGAATCGCAGTACGGATTGTCGATGATGAAATCGGCCATATTGCCGGCAAAGTTGTACTGAATGTTCAGACGAACTTCTTTGGTCACTTCGACTTTCACGTTCTGGATTTTTTCTTTCACTTCCATCACTGGGCGCATCTCGGGTTTTGTTTTCATGTAGTTATCGACATGATGCTCGATCAAGCGCTTGGTCATGTACTCGGCGAAAGCTTTTCGTTTGTTGGATTTCTCTTCTACGATCTGCGGATTTTCGGTGATACCGCCGATCGCTTGCGAACGGTAGGCGATACTGTCGGTGTCCATTTCACCGAATTGCTCTTTGTACTTAGTTTTAAATTCCACGGTCAGTGGGTTGAAGATGATCTCTTGCAAGCTTTGCTGTTTTTGAATGTGGGGGACGAAAAGGTAAACCTCGTAAAAGCGCTCGTTCCGTTCGGCCTGTACGTCGCTGATGTAGCCGTCACTCGAGGCGACCGCTCGGCTGGCGGCGACAGATGACAGGGCTGTGAAGACCCCAAGACATGCTGTTAAAATAAAAACGCTGACGGAAACACGCATTCCCTATCAGGGTTGCAAGCAAGGCGCCAGAAGCGTCTCTGTAAGCTACTGAAATGACTTGTTTTTATGGGGGCTTTTCGGGCTTGCGGGAAGTTACAGGAAAAGAGCTGTCGAAATTTCGGGCGCGCCGCCTTGTATTATTATATTGCCAAGGGGTTTCAACACCTTACAATATCTCTTTCCTTTTGTTGTCAGAACAATTTTCGTCCTCTAACTTGCGAGGTTTGATGATGGTTGAACAGGTTTTGAGAGTGGTTAATTTAAAGCATCGGTCCGATATTCACTGGGCGCGTAAGATCTGGCACATGGGTGGCGTTTCGATCATCGCCTATTGCTATGCGCACTTGCCTGAAAAGACCTCTTTGATTCTGCTCGCCATTGCCTGGCTCGCTTTTGTTCCCTTCGATTTGATCCGCTTGAAAAATCCAGCCCTGAATGATTTCGTCGTGTCGGCTTTGCGTCCGATCATGCGCCGGAACGAAGTGGATAAATTGGCGGGGACGACGTATCTGATCAGCGGCCTGTTTTTGGTGGCGCTGATTTTTCCTCCGCAGATTGTGTTGCTTACCATGATTTTTCTCGCTTTTGCCGATCCGATTGCCAGCTACTGGGGCATTCGCTTTGGGAAAGACAAAATTTTCGGCGAGAAATCTCTGCAAGGGTCGCTGGCGGCGTTTTTCGTTTGCTCGGTTGCGACTTTTTATTTCCTGACTTCGCATTGGCTTTTGATGGATCGTCTGGTGATTGTGTCTTTGCTGGGGGGATTGATCGGCGCTTTGGCCGAGCTCATCCCTATCGGCAAGCTGGATGACAACTTCACACTGCCGGTTCTCAGTGCGTCCGCACTGTGGTGCTTGTTCACCATTTTCGGCGCTTTTTCCGCATACACATAAAGGACTATGAAAACGCAAGACTCTGCCCCGACTGTCATGATGAGCACCGAAAAACCAAAACGCCGTTTGGCCATGCACATTTACGTGCTGCCGAATCTGGTGACGACGGGGAATCTGTTCTTTGGATTCTTTGCGATCATTCAAGCGACAAAACTGAATTTCCTTTACTCGGCCTATGCGATTGTCGCGGCCTCTGTTTTTGATTTGCTGGATGGCAGATTGGCGCGATTGACCCGTTCGACATCAAAATTCGGTGCCGAGTACGATTCGCTTTGCGACCTGGTCAGCTTTGGCGTGGCGCCGGGTGTGATGTTGTACATGTGGGCTTTGCAGCCGTTCGGCCGATTGGGCTGGATCGCGTGTTTCGTATTCACGGCCTGTGGTGCCTTGCGCCTGGCTCGTTTCAATGTGCAGGCGACCGTGATCGAGAAAGCTTACTTCCAGGGTCTGCCGATTCCGATGGCAGCGGGGATTGTGGCCTCTTCTGTTTTGGCTTTCCATGATCTGGGAATGGATGCGACGGGGAATGTGGGAATCCTGGCGATGACCTACCTGTTGGGTTTCGTCATGGTAAGTACTTTCCGCTACCGCAGCTTTA
>CBIHPB010000181.1:0-7468 GCA_966211485.1 uncultured Bdellovibrio sp. | reverse complement strand
TCCATGCAATCGAGGGCTATCGCGCCCTCGAGCTCCGCGGGCCGCTGAGCATCCTGCTCCCCGGCTCGGTGTGGATGGGAAAAGGAAAAATCAGAACGAGCTCTTCTTAGTCTTCAATTCATTTTTTTCCGGCCAGGAAGGCCGGAAAAGCGCGGGTTCGGGGCGCGATAGCCCCGATTGCAGGACGCATGAACTTCGCGGCTTAGAGATACTCAACCTTCTCAACAGTCACAATTTGTTCCCCAGCCGGCTTCCGGATCACAGCCTCATCTCCCTCACTCTTCCCAAGCAAAGCTTTTGCGACTGGCGATTTCCAAGAAATCTTCCCGTGACTGACATCACCCTCATCTTCACCGACGATTTGATAAGTTGACGCGTTGTCGTCTTCATCCAGCACCGTGACCGTCGCACCAAACAAAACTTTTTTCCCGGTCAGAGTCTTTGGATCGACGACGAAGGCTTTTTCCAAACGATCGGTTAGAAATCGCAGACGGCTGTCGATTTCGCGCAGGCGGCGTTTGCCGTAAATATAATCGGCGTTTTCGGATCGATCGCCGTTGCTGGCGGCCCAGGCGACGACCTCGACCAGTTTCGGACGCTCGTCATGAAAGAGCTTGGCGTACTCGGCCTTCAATTTGGCAAGACCATCGGGCGTGATATAGTTTTTGTTCTGCTCCATAATCCGAGCTGTAACACAAACATCGGTTTTTTGTCATCTTTCGCCACCCAAGTACGGGATTTTCCTTGAGTCATATCGAACAAGGCGTAAGCTGAGAGATCATGCTTCCCGTTGTGCAAAAACTCAAAGTGCTGCTGCTGAATGCCGAGAATTTATTTTTACTCTCGGATCAACCCTTGACCTCTGACCACCTCAAGCTGGATCAGATTCAGTGGAACAAGCTCTCGACCTCCGTTTACGAAAACAAACCGCTGGAAAAAGCGCGCGTTCTCTCCAACGTCATTCTCGAGCAAGATCCTGATCTGATTTTGTTCTGCGAAGTCGGCGGTCTGGAAAGCCTGCAAAATTTCAATCGCCTGTTTTTGAAAGAGCGCTACTCGCCCGCGTTGATCGAAGGAAACTCGAACCGCAATATCGACGTGGGTTTCCTGATCCGCAAGAACATCGGGTTTTATTTTGATATCATTTCCAACAAAAATCGCCTGATCAATTATCTCTACCCGCACGAGCGTCAGTCGATTGAAACCGGTTATCCGACCAAGAAGGCGACCGAAGGCAGTCACAAGTTTTCCCGCGACGTGGCCGAGCTGCACCTGTTCCAGAACGACCGCGAAAAACCGTTTTTCATTTTCCTTCTGACACATTTGAAATCTCGCCTGGATCCGGAAGGAATTGACCCGAACGGTTTCGAACGCCGCCGGGCTGAACTGCACACTTTGCTAGAGATCTACAAAGAGCTCGACACCAAGTTTCAAGGTCAGGTGCCGATTGCCGTGGGTGGTGATTTCAACGGAAACGCCAGCCGCACCAACACCGACACCGAGTTTCAAGAGCTTTACCAGAACACTCAGCTGCGGGATGTTTGCGATCTCGGCAAAATTGCCGCTGAGCATTCGGCGACCTATTACCAAGTCGGACGCTCGTCAAAACCGGAAGGCAAGCAATTGGATTACTGCTTCCTTTCGCCGGCCGCTCAGAGTTTATTGGACCAGACGTCAGTCCAGGTCTATCGCTACAAGGATCATCTGGGACAGACTTTCGATCCTCCATCGACATTGGATGCCAAGCTGAACCTCCCATCGGATCACTATCCGGTGGTTTTCACCCTGCAAAATATCCCACTGCGGTAAGCTTGCACAAAGTCTGCGAAAAGTAGGTGCGGCCAATTCTGAAATTGACTGTCTTAACGCTTCCAACTTAGGCTCGTCACATGTCTGTCCAAAAGGTTTTGAATCCAAATTTCGAGGTCAACGTCACAGTTAGTTACGTGGCGTCTGAATCCAAGCCCGAGACCGACTATCATTTCTTTTCTTACAAAATCAGCATCACCAACAAAGGCCGAAGCCAAGCCCAACTGATGAGCCGCCACTGGATCATCACCGATGCCTTCGGCCAAGTCGAAGAAGTCCGCGGCCCCGGCGTCGTCGGCCAACAACCCAAGATCGCAGCAGGAAAAACTTTCGAATACGAAAGCGCATGCCCGCTGGCCACTTCGTCTGGAACGATGAAGGGCACGTATCAGATGGTCAGCGATGATGGCGAGCCATTTGATATTGAGATTCCTGAGTTCTACCTTATTGCGCCTACGGCGCTTCACTAAGCCTGAAAATTTGTTTTTTGTTTGTCTCGAGCACTCGCAGTAAAAGACGCGCTTTGAAAGTGCATCCGTCCATGTGAACGCGGCCGGCTGGCCTTCCTGGCCACCCGGTCAAGGTAGTAGGAAAAAGGCAGAAGAAGCATATCTACATCAAAGCCCTCCTTGGTATTTTTGGTTTCCCGACCACGATGGTCGGGAAAGTGCACTCACATGGACGGACAGCCCACAGTGACGAAGCGAGAGTGGCATGGACTTGAGAAAAATATCGGGAATGAAAAAACAAAGAGCGAATAGGTGCAAAGCACCTAGAGCGAAGCAATTTCCAGAATACCGCTAACGGCAGAAGCCATCACATCCAGCGACATCGCCTGAGTTCCTTCAGGCTTACCAACCACCTGCTCCGGCAAGTAAGGCACATGCACAAAAAGCAAAGGCGTGCTCCTTCCCAGCCCCTTCATCAATTCAAAAGTTTGGTAGTAAATGGAATTGCAAATGAAAGCCCCAGCACTGAACGAAATCTCCACCGGCAGTTTCAGTTTTTGCAAAGCCTGCGTCCACGGCCGCAGCGGCAGTGGATTCATAAATGCATCCGGACCCGTCTCCGAAATTTTCATCTGCACACGCTGATCACCGTCTTCATCCGCCGTCTCGGTGTCGTGAAGATTGATCGCCATGCGCTCGAGGCAGACAGCTTTACGTTCGCCCGCCTGCCCCAGCATCAGCACAAAATCATATTCGGTTGCCGTCAGCACCGGGCGCAGAACTTCCCACGATCGTCGATAAGAAACCGGCAATAGCAAAGTGTCGCAGCGACTACTGAATAGTTTCAGCAGTTCCTCACTTGGATTGACCGTCTCTTTTCGAAAGGGCTCAAAGCCCGTCAGCAGAATCTTCTTCATCATTATCAAGGTGATCGGATCGAGGTTTCCCATTTGGCTGTCAGCGATTCACGCTCGTAAACATAGCGCTCGTGCAGACGGCCTTCGCGGGAAAACCAAAATTCAAATTTCAGTGGCAGCAAATGAAAGCCGCCCCAGTGTTGCGGACAAGGAACTTCTTGGCCCTCGTACTGTTTGTCGAGCTCTTGCACCCGACGCTTCAGCACATCGTGACTGGCAATTTTCTGACTTTGATGAGAGGCCCACGCCCCCAGCTGACTTAAACGCGGACGAGATTTGAAATAGGTTTCCGATTCTGCCCGAGTCAGCTTTTCAACCGCGCCTTCCAGGCGCACCTGCATGTTCATCGGCGCCCAGTAGAAAAGACAAGCGGCCCGTTGAGTGGCCAAAAGATCTTGGCCTTTTTGACTTTCGTAGTTGGTGTAAAAAGAAAATCCATTGCGCACAAGCCCCTTGTAGTAAACCGTGCGAACGGACGGATAGCCTTCCGGTGAGACGGTCGCAAGCGACATCGCATGCGGATCTTTGGGGAGAATCGCTTGGGCTTTGCTGAAATGTTCAAGGAAATGAGAGAAAGGATCGAGGCTGAAATCAAATGAGGCTGACATGTCCGTAGACTAGTCAGCCTCATGAAAGAGGTCACTGAATTATTTCTTTTTCTCAGCTTTTGCTGGAGGCATAACATCGATCAACTCGACGTCGAAAACCAGAACTGAATTCGCTGGAATTCCAGGACGAGCTGCAGCACCGTAACCAAGTTCTGGAGAGATGAAGAGCTTCATTTTGCCGCCGACTTTCATCATCTGCAAAGCTTCAGTCCAACCTTTGATCACGCCTTCAACTGGAAATTCAGCTGGCTGACCGCGGTCGTAAGAGCTGTCGAACTGCTTTCCATCCAGCAAAGTCCCTTTGTAATGAGCTTTCACCGTGTCTTTTGTCGTCGGAGTTTTGCCAGTTCCTTCTTGCAACACGATGTACTGCAAACCAGAAGCGGTTGTTTTTACCCCTTCAGCCGTTTTGTTTTTCGCCAAGAAAGCTTCGCCGTCAGTTTTGTTCTTTTCAGCTTGCTCTTGTTGTTTCTTCATCAGGTTTTCTTGCAGCTTCATCAAAGCCTGTTGCATTTCTTCTGGCTTCAATTTGCTTTCTTTGCCCTGAGAAGCTTCTTTGATCGACATCGCCAAGATGTCAGCATCGAAATCGATGTTCTGATTTTTCAGATTCGATCCGATCTGCTGGCCAATTGCATAGCTGGCCTTCTTTTTGTCGTCGTCCAATTTCTTTGTGCAACCTGCGGCCAAAACAGCCAGTGCTGCAACCGTTCCAATCAATAGTCTTTTCATGATGTTACTCCTTAAAATGTTCAGACCTGTTTATTTGACTTGAGAAGACCTGAAAATGGAATTCTTTTTTTGGAGGGCTGCTCGCTGCTTGCGCAAACCGTCATAAAACGCCACAATCAGAGCGCTTGAAACATTTGCTGTTTTTCTTTGTCGCCATTCTCAGTCTTTCCCAAGCGGCCAACCTGGTTCGCGCCGCTCATGCCCCCGCCTTGATGGTGGGTTTTTGGCGACTGGCCGGTGCTGCCATTCTCATGCTGGGCTTGCGAGCCTGGCAAACTCGGAAGACAGGAAGTTTTTGGGAGCCCATGTCCGTCACGACGGGACTCTGGGCGGTTACGTCTGGCAGCTTTTTCTTTCTGCATCTCTGGACTTTTTTTTACGCTGCTCAAAACACAAGCATTGCCAACTGCATGGTGATCTTTGCGACCAACCCAATCTTTACAGCTTTGGGTGCCTGGATTTTCCTCAAAGACCGTTTTGAAAACCGATATGCCCTGGCCTTTTTGCTGGCTTTTTCGGGGGTTGCATTTCTATTCGCCGATCGCATGAGCATGGACTCGGCCCGCATCGGAGATTTTTCAGCGCTGGTTTCGGCCTTCTTTTTTTCCATCTACATATTGGCCGGAAAAAAAGCGCGGCTTCAGATCAACACCGGCCAATTCACCTGGATCATCTACTTTATCGCAGCAGCTTTGTTTTTGATCTGTGGCTGGCAGCTCGACACCCAGTGGATCGGTTATCCGGCACAAACCTGGTGGGCGATTTTAGGCACGATTGTCTTCCCGACACTTTTAGGGCATGTGCTTTTCACTCACCTGCTGAAGTTCTTTAACATCAACTGGCTGAGCTGCGGAAAATTGATGGAGCCAGCT
The DNA here is from genome assembly GCA_966211485.1 of uncultured Bdellovibrio sp. Lineage (GTDB taxonomy): Bacteria > Bdellovibrionota > Bdellovibrionia > Bdellovibrionales > Bdellovibrionaceae > 21-14-0-10-47-8. The sequence continues at coordinate 2,081 of CBIHPB010000181.1, read as the reverse complement.
TTGTCCTCGCTGGTCGCTTACCTGGCTTTCCATGAAGAGCTGAAGCTGGACGCAATCGTGGCCTTTGCACTGACAGCTTTGGCGGTGCTTGTTTTATTCTGGCCTTTGCTTTTTACCAAAGGACCTCGCAGCGAAAAGGCCCTTTGAGTTTCACTTGTCCCCGCCCACAAATTCTGAAATCCTTTGGTCATGAAAACTACAATTCTGATTTCATTGATGATGATGTTTTTTCCGTTTGCTCTTAACGCAGCTGATGCACCGAAGACGAAACCGGCTCCGGCCAAATCTCAATTCAACACCCAAATTTACGAAGACGATTCAACCACAGAGTCTTTCACGGCGGTGGTGAAAGTGATCCGCGAAGTCCAAGGCGAAACCGAAGTTTTCTTCGAAGGGAAGCAGGGATTTTACCAGTTGGGTTCAGCTTCGCAGCAAGAGAAGCTGGTGAAGAGTCAGAAGGGTTCGAAGCCTGTTCATGTGACTGTTGAGAGTGGCTCTCGCAAAATTACAGCGGTGGAATTCAAGGACTAAAAATCAGTTCCTCGGAATATAAGCTTTCTCATTCTCCCAGTTCGGGAAAAGATTCGTAATGCTACTTTGAATCTGCGGAGGAATCTGCAGGAACTCAAGGCCCAAGCCAGGATTTGGGCTGTCTTGAGCATCTGAGCGGACCCAGCGGACCATGGCGCGAATGATGGATTGATCTGGGAACTGAACGTCGATGACGTCACCGGTCCGATTGTGTTCGGGATCGATACGCAAAAAAAACCCGCCGCGGCCCAATTTCAGGCGCCCACTGCGAGCCATTTCGGAAAAGCTTTGATTCACTGGGACTTGGCGCTGCGCTTTCTGCGAAACCGGATCGGACCAGCGATCTTCGGGGTCTTTCAACAGACGCAGAAGATTCATTTTCAGCTCTTCCAGATGGAAAGGCTTGGTCACATAGCCATCGGCACCAAGCCCGAAAGCTTCTTCGCTGTGAAGATCGGCGAAACCGGTGATCAAAATAATCACGGGCTGGGAGGGGTGTTTATCGCGGATTTCACGCGCCAAGGTCGCGCCATCACCCCCCGGCATACGGATATCGGAAAGGACCGCATCGAATTTGCGCTTCGACAGATGCGACATCGCCTCACGGCCATTGGCCGCCTCAAAGACTTCAGCGCCTTCGAAAATCAGTTCGTCGCGGAGGATCTCTCGCAGATCGGCTTCGTCGTCGACTACGAGGATGACTTTTCCTTTAAACATAGGTTGAATAAAGAATCATTTCGTCAAAACGAGTGCAACCCAATTTTTGCTGTAGATGAGTTATGGGAGCTTCACACATGTGGCGTCTGACTGTTGCGCAATCTCTAACCTTGGTAGGCCAGTGGCTCAAGCGCCTCATACTCATAAATTTTGTTTACCTCATCGTCATGAGCCTATTTCGCTTGGCCACTTGTCTGATCTACGGGCAGGGTCTTTCGCTCAGTTCAGAATTGTTGCATGCATTTTGGATGGGATTTCGCTTTGATAGCGTTGTTCTTGGCTATGTCTTAACAATTCCCATTCTGTACTTGATCACAGCGATGAATTTGCGTAGCGAACGGATGTTTCACGCCTTTGCGGGCGTCGCTCGTCCCTACTATCTCTTCTTTTTCACTCTGATCGCCGTGCTTTTAGGTTTAGACACTCAGTATTATGGCTACTTCCAAGACCACTTCAATATCTTGGTTTTTGGCCTCATTGAGGACGACACCATCGCACTTCTGCACACCTTCTGGAAAAACTATCCGATTCTTTGGTACCTGTTTTTCTTAAGCCTCGGTGTTTGGGGATTCAGAAAATTTCTTCATCAAGTTCTTCAGCCGGTGACCGTTGATGTTCGGCCCGAGAAAATTTCGGTCGCATTTTTACCGGTGGCTTCGTTGCTGATGGTCATAAGCGTATTTTTGTTGGGCCGCGGCAGCTTGGGGCTTTTTCCGCTAGGTCCCGCTGACACTGTCGTGTCCAACAATTCTTTCATCAATCATCTGGCTTCCAACGGAATTCATGCCCTTCATCGCGCCATCAAACTGCGCCGCCAACAATCCAACGCTTGG
>CBIHPB010000180.1:0-7503 GCA_966211485.1 uncultured Bdellovibrio sp. | reverse complement strand
GTCTGGATCAATTGATTTGTAGGCCTCAGACGTGCCCGCTCCACCCAACATGGCGTGAGTGTAGTCGATACCTGTGTCGATAATTCCGACCTTCATGCCTTGGCCGCTGATACCAGCCGCATGAGCTTTGTCGCCACCGATGAATTTCACAGAAGAATTCGTCAAAGCGTGCAAAGCTTCACGAACAGCCGAAGGAACCGGAGCAAAAGTCACTGGACGACCAAAGCTTCCGTCTTTTTCAACGTAAGAAACGTGCAGACGGTTTTTCAACTCATCTTTCAGGGCGATCGGCGCAATGATCGCGAAACCGTTCAGAACCATTTTGTAGCGGTACAGAACGCGGATATCAGAAGAGAGCGCTTTCAGGTCTTCGATCGCTTTGGCTTGCTCTTCATTGATTTGATTAACCAAATCTGGGTCGACTTGTGTCTTCCCATCAACCTTCTTTGCTGTGGTCAGCAAAGCGGGAGAGTCCAATTTCACAACGGCGATGAATTGGTCCTGATGAATCTGTCGGTTGCTAAAAATCCCGACTTCTTCGCCACCCAAAGACTCGAGCACGGACTTGTGAGAAGGCGTGCAGGCTGCCAGCGCCAGGGCCGACAGGACTGTAAATTTCAAAAATCTTGAAGACATGAACCCCCCTAAATGTAGGTCTAAAAAAGGTAATCGCTGCGGAAACTACTGGTCCAACCGGGAAAGATCAAATAAAACTAAGTTATGGCGCCTCTTAAACCAAGACATGTCAGCCGCCCCTGGAAAGCCTTCGGCCTGTTTTTGTTTTCCGCTTTGGCAATTCCTTCGCTGATTTACGCAGCCCCACATCCCGGAATGGGCTCATCCCTGCTGGTTTCCCCAGAAATGGGTCTTTTTTGGAAGCGTCAGGGTTTCCTTCTACAAACAGGAACATCTGGCTGGGAGCTCGAGTCCCCCAGAGGCGACGCCACCGGCAACAAAATCCGCTACGTCCGCCCATCCAAAGACAGCGAAGTCGCGTCGATGGCCGTCCAAATCGAAACCCTCAAGAGCGAACTCAGCCTAGAAAATTATGCAAAGAAGTGGATGCGAGACTACGTGAACTACGGTTTCGACGTGCTGGGAACCCAAGCCTTTACACAAAATAAAGCAAAGGGTTTGGTCGTGGATCTGATTCACCGGAAAACCGACCAGCAACTGAGACAAATCCTGTTTTTGAAAAATAAGAAAGTCGTGATCCTGACCTGCCGAGATTTCCATAAGACATTCCAGCAAACACTGGCAGGCTGCAATCAAATCTCAAAAACTTTCGAGTGGGCTGAGACGGCAAATCCTTCCCTCAATCGCTAATTTTGATTAGACGATTGGGCATTCAGTTTTTTGCCTCAAATTTTTGTTACAATTTTGTGAGCTTGACTGAGGATCTTTCCGGCACTCACTTTATGTGATGGTTATAGCCATCCAATAAAGTGAGCAAAGTCAGACACCAATGAGTCGAACAGCTTATTTCGACTGTCCACCAAAGAGCTTCTTAAAAAAGCCTGTGACCTTATTCACAACCCCAGCCTGCGCGGCCGGAGGAGGTCCCTGACGACGTGGATGATGGCCTTTGCCGCCGCCACCCTGTTGATGACGAGGCTTGTGCTGTCCATCCTGATGTCGTGGTTTGCCGTGATGACGTTGTCCTCCGCCCTGCCCGTTCGCATGGCGGTTCTGACCCGAATGTTGTCCGTGACGACGACCTTGATGCTGGCCTTGGTTTCCACCTTCGCCACCGGCATGTTGCCCGTGTTCCGGTCTGCGTTCGCGTCTTTCACCGCGATCTCCTCCACGATGTCCGCGGTCTGGTCGATCACCGCGATCTGGGCGATCTTGACGATCACCACCACGATCCTGTCGAGGTCCACCACGGCCACCGCCATGACGTTGATCACGACCACCATCGCGGCCGCCACCTGGACGGCGCTCGCCACGAGGTCCACCACGCGAAGGCCGAGGCCCGCGCGATTCGCCACGCTCGAATGGACGTGAAGATCGCTCTTCGTCTCGAGGGAATCCTTTGAAATCTTTGATCAGCTCGGAATCTTCCATCCAACCGATTTCAACTTTGTGTTTGAGATAATCTTCAATACGCGAAAGAGATTCGACATCGCGATCGCTGACTAAAGAATACGCACGGCCTTCAGTTCCGGCTCGGCCAGTACGACCGATGCGGTGAACGTAAGACTCGGCATCTTGAGGCAATTCATAGTTGATAACCAGATCGACGCCTTTGATATCCAAACCACGAGCGGCGACGTCCGTTGCAACCAGAATGTTCTTTTCGTTGTCAGCTTTAAATTGCTCCATCACACGCAGACGTTGAGCCTGAGTCAGTAAGCTTGAGATTCCCATCGCGTGCACGCCGTTTTCACTCAGGAAGCGGGCGATTTTTTCGACGTTGAATTTAAAGTTGCTGAAGATGATCGCTTGCTTTGGATTGTTCTTTTTCAAAAGAGACAACAGATAGCTTGGTTTGTCCTCGTGACCGACGTGGAAGATTTCATCTTTCACGTTTTCAGCTTTCGCTTGGTCACGGCTGACGTCGATTTCAACAGGCTCGGCACCGAATTGATAGGCGGTGTTCAAAACATCGAAGTTCAGTGTCGCCGAGAAAACCAGGAACTGACGTTCGCGTGGGATTCGCGACAGGATGTACTTCATGTCGTCTTTGAATCCCATATCAAACATACGGTCCGCTTCATCGAACACGATGCCACGAACCTGCTTCAGATCCACGACATGCTCTTTGTAGAGATCAATCAAACGGCCCGGAGTCGCGACCACGAATTCAACTTGGTTTTTGAAAGCTTCTTTTTGTTTGTCGTAACCAGTGCCGCCGTAAACAGCCGCACCACGCAGACCGGAAGCTTCGCCCAGTTTGCCGATATTTTCGTAAACCTGTTCGGCCAGTTCACGGGTCGGAACCAAAATCAAAATGAAATTCTGAGCACGCCAGTCAGCGAATGAACGCTTCTGCAGGATTGCTTTTTGCTCGTCGGAAAGATTGTCGAGCTGAACGCGACCCTTGAGGACTCGGTCCATCAATGGAATCAAAAAGGCGGCAGTTTTTCCTGTCCCTGTTTGCGCCAAACCGGAAACGTCTTTTCCTTCAAAAATATGAGGCATGACTGCGGATTGGATCGGAGTTGTTTCAGCGTAGCCCAACTTTTCAATGGAAGTGTTGAGACTGGGTTCTAGATGCAGTTCGGCGAATTTCAATTTCGTATACCTCGGTGAACGTCGGACAAATATCGGCCCAACCTAACTTAAGATGGCAGGTCTGTAAACTTTCGAATGACCCTCAGAAACTCTTCCGGCTGATCCGAATGCACCCAATGCCCCGCATTAGAGATCTCGACACCTTCGACCCGGGGATTGGCCAGGGTCATTTGCTTAAAAACATCGTGGGTGAGCTCTTTCGAAGTCTCTCCCCGAATCACCAAGGTTGGCATCGGCAGCGCACGAAGCTCATTCCAACGCTCCTTGGCTCGGCCCTGAACGACGATCATCATCATCGCCTCTTTCGAAAAGCGCCAGTCAACTTGACCACCCTCAGTTTCGATCAGATTCGAGTAAAGATATTGGCCTAAAGTGTCCGGATTTTGCGTGCGGCCTTTGGAAAGATTTTTGAATTCGTTCATGAAAAATTCTTTCGCCTGCAACTTGTTCGCAAATGGCGTCGGAATGATTCCGAAAAGCCATTTGTAATAATCCGGAGCACCGGGATCTCCGTCGGGACCGATGTCCTCGATGATTAATTTTTCGACTCGCTCGGGAAATTTCGCAGCAAACTGCAAAGCATTTCGGCCACCCATCGAATGACCAACCAAAATGATGCGATCCCAGCCCAACTCTTCTGTAATTAAATACAAATCGTCGGCAAAGTCTTCGGCTGCATAACCAGTCAGAGGCTTCCATGATTTCCCGTGCCCGCGCTGGTCGAAAGCCAGGACTCGCTCGGTGCCTTCGATGCCTTTGATAATCCGGCGCCAGTTCATGGCATAGCCCATCAAGCCATGCAGAAAAACCCAACGCCGACCATCTTCGGGGCCGGTGATTTGATAATTGAATTGCTGCAAATATGATGACATAACAAGTCTTTCGCTATGTTGGAAATTAAGCAAAAACCCCAACTGCACGCAAGTTGGATTGATCCCAATGCCAAAGAAATCGTCCGAGTCCTTCAACGCGAGGGATTCATGAGCTATTTGGTGGGTGGTTGTGTTCGGGATTTGCTGGCCGGCATCCATCCCAAAGACTTTGATATCGCCACCAACGCCGAACCGAACCAGGTGAAGCGCAAAGTTTGGGGCAGTTATGTCATTGGTCGTCGTTTCCGCCTGGTTTTGGTGAAGCGCGGCGATCAACAGTACGAAGTCGCCACCTTCCGCCGCGAGATGTCCGCTGACGAAATCGCAGCCCAGGCAGCTCCGGAAGAGCAAGCCGTTGACGAGAACACTCCGCCACCTGTGCAAACTTTGGGCGATAACTTCTTCGGTACACCTGAACAGGATGCCCTTCGCCGCGATTTCACCATCAACGCGCTTTTCTATGATCCGGTGAAGGACGAGTTGATCGACTACATTCACGGTTTGGACGATATCAAATCGCAAACCTTGCGCATGATCGGCGATCCGACCGCACGAATTATTGAAGACCCGATCCGCAGCCTGCGCGCTATTCGCTTGTCGCACAAAATTCATTTCCGAATCGAAGAGAGCTTGCGAGCGGCGATTCAGAAAAACGCGGCCGAGGTGACTCGATCGGTTTTGCCTCGTCGTCGGGAAGAGTATTTGAAATTCCTGCGCCTTCCGGATCCGGTTCCGGCTTGGATGGAACTTTATGACTTGGGACTGGTCGATCATATTCTGCCAAGCTTGAAACCAGTCTTCGAAGATGCCGATCGCCGCGAAACTTTCTTACACTATCTGCATCGTCTCGAAGAAATCTGCCATGATTCGTCTCAACCGACGGAAATCTACACGCCAGTTGTGCTGGCTTATCAGCGCGCGATGGACGGCCATCCCGAAGCGGAAGCGCTTTTGAATCGCCTGATGAAGGACGAGCTGATGATGTTCAAAGCCGAGCAAGCGATTGTTCTTGGCTGCTTGGACCTGATCAAAAATCTGGAAGAGATCGAAAGCTTCAAACGCCGCGGATTCCGCCGCCAGCAAGCTTTCCTGCGGCACGAATCTCTGCCACTGGCATTGCGAGTCGCCAAGGTCGAGCATCACTTGCCTGCGTCCACTTACTGGTTCTGGCAGGAATTGCTGACCAAAGGGCCACAGCCGACTCAATCGCCTCCGCGCCAAGGCCAACGCCATCAAGGGAAACCGCGTCCGAAGCCCGAATCTGGAGCCGGCGCCGAATCTGCCCAGGAATCGACAGCTGTTGAAGTTTCATCTGATGACGAAACGGAAACCAGCGAAGGCAAAGTCACTCACTAATTTCAATCAGGAGTTTACCCGATGCGAATCCTCGCCTTGATCTTGTTGGGATTTGTTCTAGGTGCTTGTCAATCCACCTCACCAGCACCGGAAACAACGGCAGCTCCACAGACATTGACGGCCGAATCCTATGTGATGTCCGACGAAGCCTCGCTGGCCCCGCCGCCGGGATTGAGGAGTTTCGAAGTTCAAGAAGACATTCGATTTTTGATCGGCGCACTGGAACGCGGATATGGCGGCCGCAAATATGTCCCGCAAGACAAAATGCAGAAGGCTTTGTCAGATCTGGCGAAAATTAATTCCGCTATGCCTTCCAGCGTTTTGAAAAATCAGATCGATGAGATCTTATATCAGATCCCCGACAGCCATTTGATGGCGACGATCAACTGGGAGCCTTCTCCCCTGCGCAAGTCTCGAGAAAAAACCGGGCATGTCGGAAAAAACCTGCTCCAGAAATCCGGCAATGTCTGGAGCACCGGCATTCACTATGACTGGGGAAAGAAAGGCGTGCTTGCCATTGCCATTTCTCGCTTTCCCTCTCGGATGGATCCGAATTGGCAGGGTTTTCTTCCCTCGATCAAAGGATTTATGCGTGACGCCAGTCTCATCGTTTTGGACTTGCGCGGAAATGGCGGTGGCGACGACACCATGGGAATCGAGCTTGCTAAACTGCTGACCGGAGATAATTTCCGCTATCCGATTTCAAAACGCATCGAGAGAAACACTCCTGAAGCCCGCGCCATTTTCTGGAACGGAATCAAATTGAAAATTCTTTCGACTCGTCAAAATGGCAAGCCTGTTCCCGAGCATTTCCTGACTTTGGATAAAGAGCGAAAAGCCAGCTTCGATGAAGTGAACAAAGGCGGATTACCGGAAGAGAAAAGCTTTTCCTTTTTGGAAGAAGAGTATTCCTCTGTTGGCGAGCCTGGTTTCAAAAAGCCGATTTACATTTTGATGGATGGCGAATGCGCTTCCAGCTGCGAATCCACCATCGACGGTTTTGAAAATCAAAAGAACGTTACTCGTGTCGGCGAAGCAACCGCTGGATTTATTCATTTTGGAAATGCGGGCAATATCGTTCTTCCCTACAGCAAGATCGTCGTGCAAATTCCGATTCACTATTTCGAATATGGCGACAAACGATTTCTCGAGCGGACCGGAATTCAGCCGGATCTCAAGGTTCCCGAAGGAACAGACGCGCTTGAGTTCTTGAGAGACAAATTGAAACTGCGAAAATAGAGATTAGATCTCTTCCAGCCCGATCAGATTGCCATCCAGATCTTTAAACTGGGTGAAGTAAGGGCTTTCACCTTCTTTGCGTGGCTCGCCGACTTCGATCTTCAAGGCTCGCAGTTCTTTCACTGTGGCATGGATATCATCGACTAGAAAGTATGGCAGCGGCCCGCATCCACAATCGCTCGCATCCTTCGTTGCATGCAAAGCCAAGCGGCCCATCGTCGCATGGTGAAGCGAGCAGTACTCGCCCGGGGCATTGTAATCGACCTCAAAACCCAGCTTATCGCAGTACCACTTCACGGATTCGGCGTGCTTCACGGAATACAACATGATGTGGGAAAGACCTTTGATCATACAAACTCCTCTTACAAAGAAATCAAATTCAGGTTGAGCATCTGCAATTCGGATTCGGGTTGCACAGGCCGCTTTTTAAATTCGGAAATGACCTCGTGCAGGCGAATTTGCAGATCACGTTTTTCATCGGGCGTGAGATTCAAAAAGAAGGCATCGGCATCCAAAGATTCCTGTCCTTGAATGTAGGCCGCCTGCACTTTCAGAAGCAAACTGGATTCTTCAAAGTTAATTCGCTTTTTGTTATTTCCATTCTTGGCGCGACGATGGATAAATCGCCGAGCATTTTCAACCTGCAACTCGGTGATCCCCAATAAACGTGCGATCTCCGATTGATCGGTCAGTCCGTTTTCCAGATAGATTTCCACAGCGCCGTAATACCAAGCGCATTTTTGATCGGACTTGGCGCCTAAAACTTGGCGGCCCTTCAGAAGTTTCTCGAGCTGGGCCA
>CBIHPB010000179.1:0-7548 GCA_966211485.1 uncultured Bdellovibrio sp. | reverse complement strand
GTCCTTATGTGATCGAAACCAATTTCGCCCTGGCGGAATTTCACTTTGAAAATGAAAAGTGGCAGGTGGCGGAAAGTCACTATGCTCAGGTTTTGAAGTACAAGCGCCATCGTCTGTACAACTTCTCGTTGTACAAAACAGCCTGGTGCGAATTCCGCTCTGGCAATACGCAAAAAGCTCTGCAGACGATGGAATTCCTGATTCGCTCTTCCAAGGATCAGGCATCACAAGACCGCATTCAGGGAAAACGCAATTTCAGCAAAGGCCGCCTCGAAAGCGAGGGCTTGCGTGATATCGTCGTGTTCTACGCCGACATCGGCGAGGCCGAGCGTGCTCCGGCTTACTTTAATGGATTGGCTGGCAAAAACGGCAATACTTACGTTGAAAAGCTGGCTTATCTGTATGCTGATAAAGGAAACCTGCTGGGTTCGCGCTACCTGTTCAATTATTTGATTCAGGCGGATCCGACTTCGGCGAAGGCTTTCGATTACAAATATCAAGTCGTGCGCCTTTTCTCGAATGCCAAGAAATCCCGCGAATTCCGCGAAGAGATGTTCTCGTGGATTCGCGATTTCGGGGCGAACAGCGCTTGGTACCAGGCCAATCAGTCCAATACAGAATTCGTGCAGAACTCCTACAAACTTCGCGAGCAGACACTTCGAACTTATATCCTCCAACAGCACCAGACAGCGCAGAACTCGCGCGCCGCTTTCTCTCAGGCTTTGGCTTTGGAAGGTTACAAGCTCTACATGCAAGAGTTCAAAGATTCGCCAGTGGCAGCTGACATGCACTTCTATTATGCGGAACTTTTGTACGATTTGAGAAAGTACACAGAGGCCGGAGACCAGTACAACTGGGTGGCGCAAAACGGAAAGAATTCAAAATTCTATTCGCGCGCTTCCGAGAACGTGGTCTTGGCATTGGAAAAAGATCTGCCAAAGGATGAAGAGATCGCGCAAAAAGTCGGTAAGTCTGTGGAGTCTCAGCCGATGGAGCCGCGGGTGGAAAAGTTTATCGCCGCTGCTCAGGATTATGTGAACCGATTGCCGGATACAGAAAAGGCAGTCGAGATGAAGTTCCGCATTGGTCGATTGTACTATCAGCACAATCAATTCGATAAGGCGATTCCTTACTTTAAAGACCAAGTACGCCGAGTACTCGGCCAACTTGATGTTGGATGCTTACAATTTGATGAAGGATTATGCGGGCCTGGAGAAGGCTGGTGCGGATCTTTTGGCGATGCCGGGAATCGCGAATTCAAAAGCAGGAGCCGATATTCGCGAAGTCATGGAGAAGGCGAGCTTTAAACGTGCGCAAGATTTGGAAGTTTCCAAAGACTACGCGGGCAGTGCTGTGCAGTTCGAAGCTTTTGCCAAGCAAAATCCGGCGTCACCTTTGGCTGTGACGGCTTTGTTCAACTCGGCGATCAACTATGAGCGTGCGGGACAAAACAACAAGGCGATCTCGGGCCACGCAGCGGTTTTGGCTTCGAAGGAAAAAGCGGCGGATTCGCTGAAGCCGAAATCGCGCCGAATTGTTGCCAAACTTTATCAAGATGCGGGGATGTTGGAAGAAGCCGCTGCGACTTACAAAGCGTCGGCCATCGAAGCCGGCAAGGATCCATTGGCTCCGAATCTATTCTTCAACGCCGCGATTTTGTACGAAGCGATTGGCAAAAACAGCGAGGCCATCAAGAACTACGAAACTTACTATGAAATGCACAAGAAGCGCGACCGTGCCGAGGCTCTTTATTTGATGGCCAACTTGCAGCGCAAGCAGGGTTCGCTTTCGAAAGCTTCGGAAAATTATCAAAACTACGTCAACTCGGGTGCGGGTTCGCAGGAACGCAATGTCGAGTCAGCTTTCTGGGTGTTTGATATTTCCAAGCGTTTGAACCGTGTCAGTGCGATGAATGACTGGAAGAAAAAAACTTTGGGTCTGCAAAAGGCCTATGCTCCGAATAAAAAGGGTCCAGGTGCGCAGTACGCGGCCCAGATCAAACTGGCGGATGCGACTTTGATCTTTAATGATCTGAAGGCCATTCGAATCCCGGCAAATCCAGCAGCGATGCAGTCGGCGGCCCAAAAGAAGATCGCCTTGGTGACGACTTTGAATAAAGACCTCACCGAGGTTGTGAAATACGACAGCGCCGATGAAATCGTTGGAGCTTTGTCGATCTTGGGGCAAGCGAATCTGCACATGGGCGATGCCTTGGTTGGGGCTCCACTTCCGCATGGATTGAATGCCGAAGAGACCAAGCAGTACAAAGCCGGAATCGAAAAGCTGGCAGAGCCGTTCTTTACCAAAGCCAAAGAAAGTTTGAAGGCAGCGGTGGATCGCGGTTCAGAACTGGACAGTTTCACCGAGCACTATCACAAAGCGAGAGCTTTGGCTTTGCGACTGGATCCGAAGATGTTCTACGACGGTGGCGAAGTCGGATCTGAGACCCGACAAGTGAATTGGGGGATGGAATAATGAGCAAAAGATATTTGATTCTAGCCCTGGCTTTTTTGAGCGCTTGTTCCTCCAAACCAACATCATCGGATGAAGCGCCGGCGACTGAAGCGGGTTACGCGGATACATCCGGTGGAAAAACAAAAGCCAACGCTGTTCCATCCGATGTGGCAAAGCCGACCCAGTCGACTTCTCGCAGTGATGCGAATGATTTGAATTACGCGGTTGAAAGCGGCAAAGACGAGGAGATCGCGAAGGTCGCCTCTGTTGTCCTTGCGAAAAATCCAAACGATGCGAAAGCCTTGAATGCTTTGGGTGTCGTTCATTATAAGCGTGGACATTTGCCGGCGGCATTGCTGATGTTTGACAAGGCTTTGAAAGCGGATCCGCGCAATTCGGCGGCTCATAGCAATCGCGGATTGGTGTTCTTGTCTCAGCAAGAGCAGACCGATGCGCTGAGAGAGTTCCGCAAAGCTTTGGAAATTAACAATAATGATTCGGTTGCGGCTTCGAACATTGGCTCGATCTACATCGAGAACAAGGACTATACCAAAGCCTTGGTCGCGATGGAAATTGCGTACCGGGGAAATTCGAAAGATCCAAAAATTTTGAACAACTATGGTATCGCACTGACCGCGACCGGTGATCATGGGCGCGCCAAAGACATTTATAAAAAAGCCCTGGATCTCGCGTCCAGCAACCAAAGTATCTTACTGAACTATGCGATCCTTTTGATCGATCATTTGAAGCAGCCGAAAGACGGGCTGGACCTTTTGAATAAATTGAAATTTCTTGGACCTTCGCCAGAGGTCAGGAATCGAATTAATGTTTTGGAAAATTCGGCAAAAGCTGGTGTAAAATAAGAAGATAGAGAGTCATCAATGATGGGCATCGTGAAAAACAGCATGAGTAAAACATTTATGTTTGCAGTTCTGGCAAGCGTCGTCACGTTTTCTGCGCTGGATCTTCATGCCCAGGAACAATCCGGAGCCGCAGCGGCTCAGCCGGCCGAGCGCAAGAAAACTTTGAGCTTTGAAGACGAATTGGTCGAGGGCTCGACGCAAAAGCCCGAGCTGTTCTATTTGTTCCAGAAAAAGAACTTCAATTACAAGCGTCTGATCAAATTGCGCGAAAATTTTCTGCCCGAGATGCGAAAGACTTCTGAAGACCTTCAACGAGTGCGGAGTTCGAATTGAAATCACCTATCATTCTGAGAATATTCAAATCCAACCAGCTGCTTGAAGTTAAACAGTTCGAAGCCGAACAAATCATCTTTGGCCACGACGCCGAAGTCACCGTCGATCTGGACGATGCCAGTGTCTCGGCGATTCACTGTCTGATCGAACTGCGTGATTCAGGATATTATCTCTGCGATATGGGCTCGGGAACAGGCACCAAGAAAAACGGTCACACTGTTTTGGATGAAGCAATTTCTTCGGGCGACAATATTGAAATCGGTCCTTTCCGTGTTCAATTCTTTGTCGGCGCACCAAAACCAAAGGTGCCGCCAGTTGAAGTTCCACAAGCTCCGGCGCCGCCACCTCCAGCTCCAGAAGCTCCGCCGCAGGCGGCCCCAAAAGCCGAACTTCCACCAGCACCTCCAGCTCAGGCTGAAGAGCCTCAACAAGCTCCGGTGATTCCAAATGTTCCAGTGACACCTCCGCCTGTGCATGTGGCGGCGAAACCGCCGAAGCTTCCAGAAGCTCCGAAGGCGAAGCCAGCTAGTGGCGGTGGTCATTCTAAAAAGTCGGCTGACGGAACTTTTGCTCCGGCAAGCGAAATCACCAATCTTGAAGACTATCTGAAGCCCACCAAGGGACCAGTCGTTGAAGTCATCGTTGCTTGGCAGGAACGTATCATTGCGACCTACCACTATGGTGGCGATCAAATGGTCAGCATTGGCTCGACAGCGAAATCGGATATTCAGATTCCAGGGGCTTTCCTGAAGGGAAGTATGCCGTTCTTGGAGTTGAAAGGCGGCTGCAAAGTTTTGGCAGCTGTTGATATGGGCGTGAACCTGATCAATTCGTCGCAGGGAAAATTTTCTTTGGACGATATGATGAAAAATGGCAAAGCCCTGAAAGCGGGACCTGCCAACGCCATCCGCTTGGATCAGGGCGAGCTTCTTTGCCTGTCATTGGCTGATGGAACGATTCAAATTTACGTTCGATACGTCGCCAACACAGTGAAGCCTGCATTGGCAGCTCCTCTGGATTTTTCGGCTGGTGAATTGACGGGATTGATCGTCGCTTTGGTGATCGTCTCTCTGACAGCTTTGTATATGTCGGTTTACACGCCGGATGTACCAGAGGTGAAGGAAGAAGAGCAAGTTCGTCTGGCGCAGTTCATCTATAACAAACCTCCGCCAACGATTCCTCCACCTCCGACGACAACACTTCCTCCGAAGAAAGTGGAAGTCGAAGTGAAGCCTCCACCTCCACCACCGGTCGAACCTGAAAAGGTGAAAGTTTCCGACGTAAAGAAGGAAGTGGTTCAAAAGGGCAAAAAAGAAAACATGAACGCCGTGAAACAAGTTGAAGCGGCGAAAGCAGCGGAAGTTCGTCCGAACCCATCGAAAGTGAATCGTCCGAAAAAGTTCACTTCAACGAATCATGGCGGCGCGACAGCGATCAGTAAAACGGCGAATGCGAATGCACAATCGGCCAAAGACGTTTCCAAGGTTGGTCTTCTGAGTGCGTTTGGAAATCAAGGTATCAGAAAGCAATTGGACCAAGCTTATTCAGGCACGGGACAGATGTTGGGAACCGCGAACGAAGCAACGGGTAGTTCCGGTCAGAATGAAAGCCGTGAAGGTGACGACATCGGCTCGAAATTCAAAGACACAGGCGCTGGCGGTAAAGGCACAGCGACGCAAGGGATTGCGGGCGTTGGAACCAAAGGCCGCGCATCCGGTATGAGCAGCTACGGTGGTGGCGTCGGTCTGGGTGGAAAAGGCAATGTCTCGATCGATGCGGGTGGAGCGGATGAAGGATGGGAAGGAACCATCGACCGCGAGGCGGTTCGACGCGTGATCAAGTCCATCTTGAATCAGATCAAATCTTGTTACGAGCGTGAATTGCGCGTGAAAAAAGGTTTGGAAGGTAAAGTCGTCATTCAGTTTGAAATCATGGAACAGGGACGTGTTCGTTCGGCGAAAACGAAGAACTCGTCGATGGGAAGTGCGACAGTGGAATCATGTGTGGCGGCGCGAATCAAGGAAGCTCGCTTCCCAGAGCCGCCAGCTGGCACGATTGCGGTTGTCGACTATCCATTCGTATTCGGAGCACAGGAACAGTAATCAAACTGGCTGACGGATCAGCCAGATAAAAGTTTGCAAGCGATCTCAAGGAGGAAACAGTGGATCCAGCAGTAGCCCAAGCAGCAACGGACAATTTGCCGTTCTTACAAAGAGCCTTTATCGAAGGTGGAGCGGTGATGTATGTCATCCTTCTCATCGGTATCATCACAGTGTTTTTGATCGTCGAGCGATTGATGACACTGAAAAACCTGACAGTGGATAAAAAAGAATTCACTGACAATATCTTCGGAATGATTTTGCGCGGCGATCTTCGCCAAGCGATTACATTCTGCGATTCTCGTCAGACGCCGCTGACAAATGTCATCAAAGCGGGCTTGGTTCAGGCCATGAACCGACGTCCAGACGAAGAAGTTCAAGTCGCGATGGATGCCGCGGCCTTGCGTGAAACTCCAAAATTGGAAGGCTGGACATCGTTCCTGGCCGTCACGGGTAACGTTGCGGTTCTAGCGGGTCTGCTTGGAACCATCATCGGTATGATCACGTCGTTCCGCGCGGTGGCAGCAGCCGATCCTGCGGAAAAAGCAGTGGAACTTTCAAAAGGTATCTCGCACGCCCTGAACTGTACGGCGTTCGGACTGCTCGTGGCGATCATCTCGATCGTGGCTTACGGTTATTTCCAGCTTCGCATTCAGCGCGCTGAAAATGATGTCACAGAAAGCTCGATGAGCTTGCTCAATTTGGTCGCTTCTAACCGCGATAAACTGAAGGAATAATCCATGGCGCACATTGAATCGGGTGGTGGTAAAGGTCGAAAAGTCTCGTTGGAGCTGAACCTGGTTCCGTTCATCGATTTGATGAGCGTCTTGATTACATTTCTGTTGATCACTGCGGTTTGGTCGCAGGTCTCAATGATCCAGGTCGGAAGCTCCTTGTACGGAAAGAAAAACGAACAGCAGCCGCTCGAAATTCCTCCCGATGCGGATGTTGTTTTGAAGCTGGATATCCGGCCCAATGGATATGTTCTGGCCGTTGGCAAACAGTCCCTGACGATTCCGCTCTTGAACAAAGAGTACGATGAAGCAGGCTTGCTGGCGCAGTTGCAAAAAGCCAAAGAGTTGTACCCAAATAAAAATGATGCCGCGATCGCCATGTCGGACGAGCTGCCTTACGAGCGCTTGATCAAAGGCATGGACGGTTTCTTGAAAGCGGGATTCCCTCAAATTTCAGTTCTCACTGGAGGGCCGAATTAATGCCAATTCATCCGCCGGGCGAGCGCTATCGCTACAGCAATCATTTGCGAAAGAAAAAAGGAAAACGTGAAGTCGCCGCCGTTCTGCAATTGACCGCGATGGTGGATATGTTCACGGTTCTGGTTGTTTTTCTTCTGCAGAACTATAACGTGACCGGACAGGTTCTCTACATTCCAAAAGAAGTGACGCTGCCGAAAGCGGAAAAAATCAAAGAGCTCAAGCCGGCGGTTGTCGTGACCATTTCCGACAAGGAAGTGCTGCTCGACAAAAATCAGGTGATCACAGCGGATGCTTTGAAGAAGCAAGAGTCCTGGATGATCGATCCTTTGCACAAGGGCCTGGTTGAAGCTTTGAAAAAAGCCCAGGATGACTATGAAAAGAGTCTTCAGACCAAGTTGCAATCGGCTGTCGATGCGGCTCGCGGCGAAAACGAGAAAGACAAAACACCTTGGAACAAGGTGACAATTCAAGCGGATAAAGGAATTGATTTTCTCACTGTGAAGAAAGTGATGTACACAGTCACTGAGGCAGGAGCGGGCGAAATCAATTTTGCAGTTAGCAAAGAAAAGGCTCAACAGTAAGACC
>CBIHPB010000178.1:0-7561 GCA_966211485.1 uncultured Bdellovibrio sp. | reverse complement strand
ACAATGCATCCGTGCTCAGATTGATGTGCTCGGGACCATGCATGAGCTCGTCCATGGGAACATTTCCAACCGATTGCCACGAGCCATTTCGGTAAGGCTGATTTTTCTTCACCGCCAGCATCACTCGCTGTCCCGGCTTAAAGTCCTTTACGTTTTCGCCGACTTTCACGACTTCACCAGCTCCGACGACACCCGGAACTCCGGGCAAAAGATTTTTCAACTTGTAAAGGCCTCGGACGGTGGCTAGATCTGCCGGCACAATCGAAGACGATTGCCAACGCACTTGTACTTGCTGGTAGCCTGGCTCTTCAGGAACGTACTCTTCGCAACGCAGAACTTGAAGAGGCTCGCCATTTTCGTTGTAAATCAATCGCTTCATAAACTTTCCTTACTTCCAGGCCACAATAACCGAAGTCGCAGGCGGAACTTCGGGACGCCCTCCCGCTTCGGATGACGTCGTAATCTCAACTGTTGAAAAACCCGCTTCTGCTAAACAGCCGCGCCACTGATCCGGAGTCAAAAATCCGATCGTTGGGCGAATTCCCGGCTTCAAACGAACATCTGTATAAGAAGATAAAAGACAGAAGATCAGTTCGTCCGGAACTGCGATCATGCCAGGCGCGCGAATCGCTTCACCCAGGCAAAGCTGTCCGCCAGGAACCAGGGTTTCATGCACCTGACGAAGACAGCCAACCAGGTCTTTTGCGACATGCAGACAGTTCAAACTGTAGATGAATTCCACGGACTGAGGCTGGCATTCCTGACTGACCAAAGTTTCATTGATATCCAGGCGACGCGATTCATAAGGCAATCCAGGCACCAAGCGCGGAAATATGGCGTCGGCATTTTTCAAAAAACCGACCGCGTAATCTGTGTAGGTATAATGACTGAGACAATCCAACGACCCAATTTCTTTCAGGCCCGCAATCAGGGCCTCGGATCCGCCGCCCGTTCCTGCGCCGATTTCTAGAACTCGGGATTTGTTTTTTCGCGATGCCAATTGATAGGCAGCAACTGTTCCGAAGAACGTGTTACAAGTCCGGTAGGTCGTAAACTCATTGGCAAAGTAATATTGCCAGTATTTCATTCTGTTTTCAGAGAAGACGATTTCTGATCCCATTTTTTCACCGGTGAAATATTTGGGATAGTCATCAGCGATCAGTTGCAGATATTCCAGCAATGGCTTGATTCCTTGATCCAAGGCCAGAAGCTCGGCCGACACCGATTCCACCGTCCATTTGCGATAGGTTGGCTGTGCCGGCGAATAGTTTGCATTCAACAATGAATTTTCAGCCACAAAGTTCAAAAGCCAGCTCAAAGCATGAATGGAAAATGGTTTGTATCCCATCCCTTTCACAACTTGCAGAACCGTGTAGTTTCCTGTCTTCAGAAACTCAGTGAGACCACTTTTATCCATAATTTCATTGGCCAGCAAAATCGCATAAATAGTCGTCAGACGGTGAATTTCAAATGCCTTTGGAGATAAAATTTCTTTCAGGCGCTGATCAAGCTGCATGGGAATCCCCAGGGCAAAGGTTCTGAGCTAGCTGGTTTAAAGCTTCCAATCGAGAAAGAATGGGTTTGGCGTCGAGATCGGGAATCTGTTCACAGGCAAAACTGAGGACAAGTCCACCCTTCAAGTAAGCCCGGGCCTGCACCTCGGGAAAATACCGGAACGAAAACTGAAACACGTCCGGTTCCGTTTGCGTGCAAGAAGAAATCGCGAATCTCTCCAGCGAACCTGTGATTCCGCTGCCAAGGAATTTGGAAACTGATTCCTTCGCACTCCAGGTCAAAGCTTCCATCGCGCCTTCCAGCGGAAGGAAAAACTGCGACATGATCTCTTTTTCGGCTTTTCCCAAAATCACAGGACCAATCAGCAAAAGAGACTTTCGCACAACCTCGATATCAACACCCAGTCGGGACCCTTCCCCCGTCAAGGCGACAGCTAAATTGTCCACATGGCTGATGCTGAGGCTTGAATCCATCCTAAGTCTTGAATGAATCGCCGGCTTTCCATTGATATCCGGAATAATCGCCAAATCTGACATTCGGAAATAGGGTTGATGCCGGGCCAGATTTTTCTTGGCCACATACCGACCCATCAAAAACTGGAATCTTCGACGAGCATCTTTGATTCTGTGGTACAAAGCGAACTCGTCCCTGTGCAGAATATCCTGCACGATATCTTCAGGTGCGAGATGTTGTGTTTCCATTACGGCCGTGACAAGACAAAGCCGCCCGGGTCCGAGCTCGAGAGTTTCAAAGTTCATCTTAGTCCAACTGCTAAATGGATCAGCCAACTTTGCCTCCGGATCTCTGACTTTTCGGTTTTACGGTGTATTGGTCTTGGTCGTTGTAAACGATAATCTGACTGTCGCCTTTTTCGCCGTAATTCAGTTCACGGAAGAAACAGATCGCGGCCTCCGAAGGCTGTAACATGACCCAACCCTTGATATGAATCAGGTCTTTCAAAGCCTTTGTCCGCGCGGCCATTCCGACTTCATCCCAAGAACCCCAGTTCATCGTGGTGACCCGGCAGTTTGGCAGACGGTTGTTGACGAACTGGCCAACGGTGTTCAAAAGATCATTGGCAGCACCGTAATCCGTTTGGCCCGAATTGCCATAGAAGTAAACGATCGAGCCAAAGTTCACCCATTGCTGAACCTCGGAAATTTTGACGTAATTGAACAGATTGAAGAATCCATCGACCTTCACCCGGAAATTGTGTTCCACCTCGGCCCATGTTTTAGCCTGAATCTTTTTGGACGAATCCGATCCCGCACTGTGAATGACGACGTCGATTCTTTGGAATCGGGCATAGACTTTTTGAATCGTCTCCTTCACCTGCTTCGCGTTGGTCACATCGCAAACATAGTATTCGACTTGCGCGCCCTGCTTTTCGATGCTTTGTAAACACTGCTCAAGCTCGAGCTCACCACAAAGACGATTGAATTCAGCAACGACTTTAGGAACCGGCGCTGGCGCTTTTTTCATCGAGTACTTGATAAATGTCTCGATCGACCAGTTTCCAAATTGGCTGATGACGTCTTTTTGAATTTGTAAAACCTGTCCCCGGCTGCTTCGACCCAAAATCGCCAGGCGATTGTTTGGATAGAGCTCGGCCCACTTGGCACTGAGGTATCCACCGATTCCACGACCACCGCCCGAGAACAGCACAACACCGTCATCCTTCAAAGCAAATGGGGTTTCCATCGGCGGACTGGTTCGCTGCTGCAATTGGGTGACGTATCTTTCGTGATTCAGATAAATCACTTCATGATCGATAAAGGCCTGGCTTTCAGACCAAATCTCTTTGGTCATTTCACCGCAGGCTTTATCCGATAACAACATACGAACGCGCTCGCCGGAAAGTTCCTGATAGAACGATCGCAGGAATCCACGCAGGATTCCCACCAGCGGATGAGCTTCCCCATTTCGCCAGCTAAAGCCAATACACATCATCAACCGAACATCTGACGTATCCGCCAGTTGCTGACACAATTGGTGACAGAATTGCAGATCTGAAAGGACCGCTTCTCGCTTGTCCAGCTCGGAAATCTGATTCACCTCAGGAAGGTTGACCAGGAAAATAATTTCTTCAAATTCATTCAGGTCATTTGCTTTCAGCAAGAGGGCCTGCTGATAATCCATCTGCTTGTGATTGAGCTTTCCAAGATCGGATGCCAAAACTTCGGCGCGTGTCATCGCGGACTTGGTCACAATCAGGTAGGGTTTGCTTGCCGCCGCACGAACCGCATGGATCAACGGCTTGGCCTTAAAAGTTGGGACATATCGATCCATGTTCTGGTTTGGAAACAAACCTAACACCGGACGAGGTGCTGTTTTTTTCGCGACTGGCACAGCTTCCGAAGCCAGAGATTTACCTTCATTCGTCTGACCGTGAAAGCCCTGCATTTCGTAGACGATCTGATGGCCGTCGACCAGCAGAATTCGGCTGGATTTTCTCTCAAAAATCGCGCGCGCCCGACCTGATTTGTGCAACTGCTGATCATTGACCTGAGAATAAATTTTCAAAGACTGGATCGACACAGGGAAAATCGGCTCCTGATTTGGATCGTTGTCCAACGCACCCAAACGTAAGGCACCGTCTAAAAGCAACGGCGCAAAAGCCCCGTTTTCAAGCTGGGCCGGGAAGGCTTGCCCACTGAGGTCAAAGTTTCCCCACTTGTAGGTGCTATTTCCCTTCATTTGCGAAATCGTCTTAAAGACTCCGCTGAGATAAACGTCGGATCCTTCTTCATGATAAGGATCGTGAATCAGACTTCCCACCTCTTCAAACTGAGGACAAGGTGGCGCGACTGGCACCTGAGCGCCTTCAACAACATGAACCTGACACGAAAAGTGCTTGATATCTTTCTGAAGTAAAAAGTTTTTCGGACCATATTTATCGCTGAACAAAGTGAGAGCATACTGCGCACCAGTTGCCGTCTTTCGCACCAGCTTCGCTTCGACTCGAATATCCAAAGGTGGGCGAATGAAACGCAGGAACTGCATATCCGTCAGTTCCACAATCTTCATATTCGGAAGTGCCGCCCGGAACGCCTGCGCCGTCATTTCAATCATGAAAGTTCCGGGCAAGGTCGGTTTGCCGCGGACTGTGTGCTGGTCGAGATAGGGATCCGTCGCCACTGTCATTTTTCGGTGACAGACAAAACCATCTGGCCGAGAGCTGACCACTTGGTCGATCAAGAAGCCATGATTTGAAGGCACTTCCATTTTCTGAGTGTCCGTGCCGACTTGAAATTTCCACGCCGTGCGATTGTCATCGGTAAAAGCAAAGTTTTTCGCCTGTTTTTTCCGAGCCTGATAAATTCCATCCAAAAAGAGATGGGCTTCAGGTGCCGAAAACAAATAACCAAACTTGGACTCTTCCATTTGTTGCATGAAGTTGGCCGGAGGCGCCTGAGTTGCGGGGGATTTGTCCAGCTTCAAGGTCGCCAGAATTTCCAGACCATGCTTTTGCGCATCTGACTTTTTCATTAGACCGATCGCCACCGAGCCTTCCGCCAGATCACCCGGTTTTTTTCCTGACCACTCGGTCCAAAGCTCTTCAAAGGCGGAACTTGTCGCGGCATTGGCAGTCGCGACCATGGCCACCACACATCTTCCATATTGAAGATTTGAGACGGCTGTCCAAATCGTTTCTGCAAAAGTACCAAAACCTGAATTGATACTGAGATTCGGGCCATTGAAATCAAAATAATTGCAAATTCGTCCAGCCATCACATTTGGCATGATACCAGGATTTGAATCTTCATTCGGTACCGGGAAATCATTGCGGTAAGATTGCACCAAAGATTCGGCTTTGGCCGTCAGTTCGCTATTGGAAGACAGACTTGGATCCGCAACGATGCGATTTCGGACAGCTTCCGAATACACGCGTTTCATATGCGGCAACTGTTTGGCCAAGCAGCCCGTCTGAGCCACAAAAACGCCAACTTCTTTGCGCAATTCACCGATTTTATTTCCCAACTGGGTGACCACCTGACCGGCCGCCTCCAGAAGCATAAACTGTGTCGGATCGATAACCGACGCTGAACGATCGATGATTCGAAACTTGATATTGTTCGGCTTGTAACCATTTGGAAAACGATTTTCCATTTTCTGTCCGGCATCCCAAGCTGTGCAAAGCTCGGCCCATGAAGCCGCTTTTGGCAAGACACAGCCGACGCCGACTACAACGATTGGATCCTTGGAAGCCTGCGGAGCTGAAAAAACTCCGGTGGCGGTCTCTGATCCCGTGAATTCTTCAATCACCAGATGGGCGTTCGTGCCTCCAAAGCCAAATCCGTTGATACAGGCACGTCGTGGCTGAGTTTTATTTTCCGGCCACACAATGTTTTGTCGGTTGATGATAAACGGACTTTTCTCAATGTCGATCGCCGGATTGAGAGTTTCAAAGTGATGTTGACCAACCAAAGTTTTGTTTCGCAGGCAAAGCGCCAGCTTGATCACGGATGCGACACCGGCCGCCCATCCCAAATGTCCAAAAAGTCCCTTCACGCTGCCAAGGCCGACGGATTCCCGTGGAAGCTGAAGGCGCTCGAAGTAAGTCTGCAGAGATTTGAACTCAACCGAATCTCCTGCCGGAGTCCCAGTTCCGTGAGCTTCGACATATTGAATTGTCTTAGGATCGATTTGCATCGCGGTGTAAGCCTTTTCAACCGCCAGCACCTGTCCGCCCGAGTTCGGTGCATAGATGGATTTACCTTTGCCGTCGCTGGAAGTTCCCAAGCCACGAATTACAGAATAAATCACGTCCCCGTCTTTCAGGGCTTTGCTGAGCAATTTGACTCCGACGAATCCGGCGCCTTCTCCGAACACGGTTCCATCTGCACGGCTTTGAAAGGGAAAGACACCCTGGCGCGAAGATCCGCCCAGACGGCAGAACAAAACTTTTCCCAAAGGATCCGAAAACGACATTCCACCACAGATGGCCAAATCGATTTCACCTTTCAGCAATTCAAAAATTCCCAAATCCAATGTGTAGAGTGACGAAGCACAAGCCGCATCCACCAAAGACATCGGATAGGAGTCTCCCATCACAGCCTTGATGGCACGAGCCACCTGCTGGTGAGTCATCTGTTGATCCAAGGTCTCACCATGACTGCGAGAGTCCACGACTTCTCTTAAATCTTGAATCAGGCGTTCTTGCTCGGTCGGTGTCAATTTCTGAAATCCAAGATCGGCTTTCAATTCGTGAATCAGCAAGTCCGGATTCATAAAGTCCGCCAAAGAAGTATGACCGAGGAAAACTTTCGTGCGCTTCGAGAAATTTTTGATATTGGAATGGCATTCGTTCAAAGCGGCATAAAGATACTGTTCCCGGCGGCCCAGATTGGCCACTTGGTCCGGAGGGCATTTGAACTGATCTTTTGGAAACTGAAAGCCATTTGGATAGCTGACGATTTCATCATAGTATTTATCCGGCTGACGGCGGTCACTGGAATAGAATTGATCCGAATCCCAAAGCTCCTTGGGAGGCGGCATAAATGACACATGCCCCTTCACCAATGTCTGCCAGTAATGATCGACATTAAACGCATTCGGAAAGACGCATCCCATTCCGACGATTGCAAAGGCTTCGTTTTTCTTTGACTGATCAGACATGTCTTCTCCGTCTAACTATCTATGATGCTTTCTTCATACTTGCCGGTACATTCTGCGCGATAAATTCAACCGATTTGCGGATCGTATTGTACTTATTGATCTCGATATTCTCTTGCGCCGGAATGTTAAATTCCTTCATCAAAGCCGACATGATCTCGATCTGTTTCACTGAATCCAGACCCAAATCACTTTCCAAGTCCGCATCCAACTCTAAAATCTCTTCTGGATAGTTGGTCAAATCTTTGAAGATCGCCAAAACCCGTTTTTGAATCTCGGCCGTTGGAGCGACCGCCAGAGGAGCTGGCTTCGCAGCGGGCATCGGTACGGGAGCTGCTGGTTTTGGAACCGCAGGGGCTGGTGCCTGTCCGCCTTTGTTCTGCACAATAAATTCGATCGACTTGCGAATCGTATTGTATTTATTGATCTC
>CBIHPB010000177.1:0-7621 GCA_966211485.1 uncultured Bdellovibrio sp. | reverse complement strand
CCGCGGCTCTGAGCATGGCGGCTGCGGCAGTGGGCTTTCAAATAATCCGTCGGAATTTTGTCGCCACCGGGAATGAAAATGGAGATCACATGGACTCGTCCCTGCTTCATGTCCAATGTGAAATTCGAATGCGGAAAGTTGTGGCGGCGATATCCATTTTGTCCGGCCTGAGCAATCGACGGAATGCCGACGATTTCGTCGACTTCGCTGTCGGACATTCCCAAATTCAACTGATCGACAAAACCCAAATCCGGATAAGGATCATCGCCCTTCAGTTCAAGTCCGATCACTTGGTTTTGATCCGCGCTGCCTTTAACAGTGAGCAGATGATTTTGGGCGCTGATCTTGAAAGTCTGTGAAATAGTTCCGTTTGAGCCGTACTCGACAGGTTTTCCGTAAAGACCTTTCAGCAAATCCAGAGTTGGCTTGTAAGGGGCACGCAGCTCGATATCAAGAAGTGAAGTTTCAAATGCCCGTGCCGTTGGGAAAAGCCCAAAGCCAGCCAATAGCGCAGCCCAAATCAAGATCCGTCTCAATTCGCAGTCTCCCTCTTATTTTCGTCGTCCAGCTTGCATCCGAACCACCAACAATTCCATCCCCAGATAAATCGCAAAAGTCACAGCCAGGCCCACACCTTTGAGCCAAGCCCACTGGGCCGTCGTCCACGAGAAAGCAGCCCATGTCGCCACGACGGCGTGAATCGCAAAGAAAAGTCCAAGACGAAATGTCATCCCTTTCATCAGCGGTTTGGCGTGCTCGGGGATTTGTGTTCCCTGTTTTTCAGCCATCGCAATCAGCAAAGGTTTTTTCATAATCAGCGATCCCCACAGCAGCGCCGTAAAAAAAGCTTCGAACAAAGCGGGCTGTAGTTTGAACCAGATTCCATCTTGGGAGACGATGGAGATAGCACCAAGGCCTAGAATCATCAGATTTCCGATCCACGTGATGGTGGACACTTTCTGATAGCGCCATTTTTCAAAAATGATTTCACCGACACCGAAAACCATTCCCGCCACCGTTCCCCAAACTGGACCGTAATTGTCTTCAATCAGGGTAAACGCAATGACCGGAAGGAGGCCACCGAAAAAAAAGGAAAGAAAGGCCGCTCGTTTGTTCTGCGGACCCGGACCTTGCGATGAACTCAAAACTCGAACCCCACAGGCTGACCCTTCGGAGTTCCCTGCAGTTGATTGTCCTGCATGACAGGAATTCCCCCGACGAAAGTTGCGACCGGCCAACCGGTGGTTTTCATCCCATCAAACGGAGTCCAACCACAGCGGCTGGCGATCCATTTGTTTTCGATCGTGCGAGTTTTTTTCATGTCGACCAAAGTGAAATCCGCATCCAACCCGATTGCGATGCGACCTTTGGATTTGCATCCAAAAAGCGTGCGCGGATTTTCGCACATCAATTCAATCAAACGAGACAGCGGCAATTTCCCCTGATTCACATGGTGAAGCATAATCGGTGCAATCGTCTGAACACCTGGCACTCCGGATGGAGAAGACGGGTACTCGCGTTTTTTCTCTTCCAATGTATGAGGTGCATGATCCGATCCCAAGACATCAACGGTTCCATCCAAAACAGCTTTCCACAAAGCCTCTTGATGACGCTTGTCCCGGATCGGCGGATTCTGCTGAGCCAGTGTTCCCAAGCGCTCGTAGCATTCGGGGGCCGCCAATGTCAGGTGCTGCGGTAAAACTTCGGCGCTGATCAGCTGTCCAAGTTTTGATTTTTTCTTTCGCAGCAGATCCATTTCTTCCGCGGTTGTGATGTGCAGAACGTGCGCCGGACGATTTGTTTTTTCAGCCAAAGCGATCAGTCTTTGAGTTGCTCTTAAGGCCGTCTCTTCGTCTCGCCAGATCGGATGATTGCGAACATCTTTACTGTCGACGGCGATGTGTTTTCGTTCACGCAAACGCTCTTCATCTTCAGCATGAAAAATCAGGCGGCGAAAGCCGGTGCGGAAAATTCGCTCGAGTGTGGGATCGTCTTCAACCAGTAAAGATCCGGTCGAGCTTCCCATAAAGATTTTGATTCCAGGGCAGCTCGGGATTTTTTCAAGTTCAGCCAATGTGTCGACGTTTTCATGAGAGGCGCCGACATAAAACGCATAGTTCACCCAGGCTTTTTCTTTTGCCCGTCGCATTTTATCGGCATGCAGTTCAGCAGTGGTGGTGGCCGGATTGGTGTTTGGCATTTCAAACACCGAAGTGATTCCGCCCAAGGCTGCGGCCTGAGTTCCAGTCCCCAAATCTTCTTTGTGAATCATACCGGGTTCACGCATATGAACCTGACTGTCGATCAGGCCCGGAAGCAAGTGCAATCCCTTGGCGTCAATGATCTGCGCCGCTGGTGCATTTTCGTTTCCGATGTAACGGATTTTTCCGTCTTTGACTCCGACATGAGTCTGCACTTCGCGGATCAAAACCGTGGTTTTGGAATCCGATTTGCGAGAAGGTTTGGTGTCTTCGCCGATCAGGACAGTCGCATTTTTGATAATCAGATCTAAACTTGTCATGCTATGGAAAAGATTAACCCTCACTTGGATCAAGGTCCAGCGTCCTGGATAGACTCCTGAACTTGACCCACTGCGAACACTGCCTCACAATAAAGCGAATGACATTGGATCGTTTTCTTCAATTTCTGATCAGCCATAACGCCACGATCATCGAGGTGTTATTCGGCCTGACGCTCTTGGTGGTCACTTTCTTGGCCATCCGTAGTTTTTTGATGGCGAAAGAACCCTCATCAGGCAGCGGCGCCGCATTGGATATGGGCAATCTGGAAACGATGTTGCAGCAGATCCTGGAAAAAGCGGGCTCGATCCCGACAGGTGCAACCGCGGGTGGCGGATCCGAAGACAGTCAGCGCCTGTTAGTTGAGATCACCAATCTGAAAACTGATCTCGAAGGAAAGAAAAAGCAAATCGAAGAAATGAAGACGGCGTCGGCCAATGCGCCGGCTCCTGCAGCCGCTGGTCTCAGTGGCGAAGAAAAAGCAGCGCTTGATAACAAGATTCAGGAACTTCAAGCCAAGCTTTCCGAGTACGAAATTATCAGCGAAGACATCGCCGATCTCTCTTTCTACAAAGAGCAAAACATCAAGCTGCAAAAAGAGCTGGAAGGCCTTAAGGGTGGTGGAGCTGCTCCATCGGCTCCAGGTCCGGCCGCCGCGGCTCCGGCACCAACCCCTGCTCCTGCACCTCCGCCGCCTGTTGAGACTCCGAAAGAAGAGCCAGCGATTGTTGGAAAATCCAAAGCTGAACCAGAACCAGTTGTCGCCGCAGCGCCGGCTCCGGAAGCTCCAGCGCCAGCCGCCGAGGCTGCAGCCCCAGCGATGGATCTGGCGATTGACGATGACTTGATGGCTGAATTTGCAGCCGCTGTCGAAAAACAAAAAACTGGTGCCGATGCTCCAGCTCCAGCTCCAGCCGCCGCCGCTCCAGCGCCGGCAGCCTCGGCTCCAGCAGGGGCCACAGCCGCCGCACCGGCAGATATTCCGGCTGAAGGCGGAGATATCGATCTTGGACAAATGGATATGGATAAGATGCTGGCCGAAGCGGCCGGTATCAAAGCCGATGAAGGCCCCGAGGTTTCAGCTGAAGCCGCTTTAGGAGCAGGCCTGGATGAAAGCAAACTCTTGCAAGAAGCCGCGGCCTTGAATTCGGTGTCACCCGAAGACAAAAAGCTGATGGGCGATTTCGAAAACTTCGTTAAAAAGGGAGAATAATCATGGCATCACGGCTATGGAATTTCGCGGGGATTTTCGCGACGCTCATTTTGTTTGGCTTTTCAGCCCAGGCGGCGATCCCGCCGCAATCTGTGAATGCACTTTCAGAAGCCTACGATGTTCTGTCTTTGCCAGAGGGAAATCAAAAACAAGTCGCGCAAACAAAAGCCGATCTTCTGTATCCGGCGTTGATCCGCATTTCAAGATCCGATGCCGAGACCATGCAAACACGCTGGAAGGCATTGACCTTGGCGTCGGCGCTAAAGTCCGAGCAGGTTTTGCCAGAATTGGAATTGTCTCTGCAAGCCCCGGAATGGTTCATGCGAAACGCAGCCCTTTTGTCGCTGGAAAAATATCATCCCAAGCGTGCG
This sequence comes from uncultured Bdellovibrio sp., assembly GCA_966211485.1. GTDB lineage: Bacteria > Bdellovibrionota > Bdellovibrionia > Bdellovibrionales > Bdellovibrionaceae > 21-14-0-10-47-8. The sequence goes on along the minus strand of CBIHPB010000177.1, from coordinate 3,518 downwards.
AAGACCGCAGCTGTCGCTTTGCTCAAAGACAAAGCCCTGGTGGTGCGCTCGGCAGCCGTGCAAGTGCTTGCCAAGCAGATGGATGCCAAGACCCGGGATCTTTTTTGGGAAGAGCTGAATTCGCCCAAAAATTTCCGCCGCAAACAAAGTCTTTGGATTCGCTCGCAGATGCTGTCCTCTCTGGCGCAAAATCCCGAGTCGCATGAAACAGCGATGTTCCTGAAAAGCTTGCAAGAATCGGATGTGAAAATTCAGGCGTCTGCAGTGAAGGCGATGGAGAAGCTGACAAAATCGACTTTGGGAGCCAAGAAGGATCTGGCGATCGGAGCCAAGCGAGAGCTTTGGATCAAATGGGCCAAAGCTCGTTCGAACGGGACCACTCTCTAAAAATTAAAATTACATGGCGCGAGTGTTGGCCAGAATCGTTGGAGCTTCGTCCAAGTGATTCTTCGCGCGTTTGATCAGCTCGATGGCTTGAGCCTGCAGCATTTTTCCTTGCGCCATTTTTTCGCAAAGCTGTTGCTCGAGCTGGTCGGTGATTTGGTACACGCTTTGGTGTTGCGGCCACAGGTTGGATCGGTCGTTCGCTCCACCCATGCAAAGAGGGATGTAGTGATCGATCTTGAATTGGCTGCGAGGCATCGCACCGATGTGGTAGCCGAATTCACGGTCATATGCTTCGATGATGTCTTTTTTGAGATCCGTGTCGACATCGCGTTCGCAGTAAGCGATGCGCTCGTCGTAGCGGTATGAATCCGGATGAGTGCAAAGCGCACCCGGAGTCATTTCTTCGTTGGGGCCGGTTGGATATCGACGTCCACCTTCGTAGGCGACCGTCAGGGGTTCAGCTGTTGTATAAGCTGATTTGGATTCGACAGTCGGAACCGTCATTTCCGCGAACGAGTTGACCGCAGTCAACAGAACAAGAGGCAAAGCAAACGCAAGCGCTGCAAGTTTCATGGATCCCCCAAATAGTCAGGCATTTACGGCGCCTGGTAGAGACGCTGGACCTTATTTCCAGCATATATTCAAGTACGGAACGCGCAACGAAGTACCGCGACCGCTGCTGGAATGGCAAGCAGTTATTAACTTAACTTTAAGGTGGTATCCGAAAGGCTCCTCCAAAGAGGCTAAGCGCTTGATACTTCAAAAGTTAAGCCAATGCTGCAAAGTGGCTGAATGGCCCTTCAAACTGCGCCCTGTTTCATTTGGCCGCAGAGTTGACCCTGAAAGGCGCCTGGGGTCTGCTGTCGGGCAGTTGGATCAGGAGGGGATTCATGTTTGTAAAAATCGCACTGAGTTTAAGTGTTCTATTTGTCGCAGCCTTTGCTGAGGCCGCTTGGGTCTTGAAGCGAGTTCGCACCGGAGATGAAATTCGTCCTGTCGGCGTGTCGCAGATGGCGTCCAGCTCGTCTCTGGTTCCAAAGCTGATCAAATCCATTCCGCAAATGCTGTCGGAAGATTCAAAACCATCCGCAAGCGTCTATGAAGAGATCGAATGGCCCAGCCAAGATTTGCCGAACGAGTACGCTCACTTCGCTGTCTCTCCACGACAAGCGGATCTTTTTCCGGCATCCGAGTTTCGCACCATCGTCGAGCAGGGACCTGCGCAAAACCGCATCTGCCTGACGGTTGTCGGCGACGGCTACACGCAAGCTGAGAAAGAAAAATTCTTCAGCGACGTGGCCCGTATGGTGGATGATCTCTTCAACGGAAAAACATTCGCCAGCTACACAGCTTTGTTCAATGTCTATGCGGTGTTTGTGCCGTCGAAAGACAGCGGTATCACCGATGTCACGCGCAAGGACACTGTGTTTGGATTGTATCGCAGTCCGGCTGGCAGCAAGCGCGCGATCATGCCTGGAAATCCAGGTGCGATTGACCGTGCGATCGCGATGGCTCCGAAGACCGATTATCCCATCGTGATTGCCAACGACGATTTCTACGGCGGCTTGGGCGGTCAGTATGCGATCACCACACGCTCGGTTGAAAGCGGCAAGATCGTGCTTCGTCACGAGCTGGGACATAACTTTGGAAACGTCGGTGAAGAGTACGATGGCGGTCAAGTTTACTCGGGCGCCAACAGTTCGGAGACAACCGATGTGCCTTGGAAGCAGTGGTTGAAGTCAGGCCAAACAAAAGTTGAAAATGAAATGCAGATGCTAGGGGGAGCCTACGTCTGGAAAAATCTTTCGACAGGCCCCGTCGTTCAGCATTTTGATTTTCCAGCTCCGACCAGCAAAGGACCTTACTGGTTCGAGGTGTTGGTGAGCTCGGTTGGTTGGGAGACATTGAATGATGTCGAGATCATGCTCGACAACCGGCCTCTGACCGTTGAAGGCAAGGGCACATCGGATCGCAGTTTCTTTAACACCGCACGCGTGCAGGATCTCTCTCCAGGACCGCACACATTGGAAATTCGCGAAGTCCGTCACGACGGCAACAACGTTTTGGCGTTTGCGGATCTCTATGCTTACGAAGCGGATTATGATTTCACGGGTGGCACCGGTGCCTTCACCACTTTCGATGCGGGCGGAAACATCACTTATCGTCCGACCCATCAGCACTGTTTGATGCGCGATATGCTGCACGAGTATTTCTGCTCGGTGGATCAGGAAAACATGTGGCTGCGATTCCTCGAGCGAGTTCATTTGGTGGACCAAGTGCAGGTCACAGCCAGCGACGTGAAGGTGCAGGCCTTGAAACTGAACGGCTTGTCGGTGAGCTGGTATTTAAAGACCAACGGTGTGGAATCTGAAGTCGCATCCCTGAAAGACCGCTTCAGTGTTCCGCGCGCGGAACTGGCGCGTGGGAATTATACGGTCCGGGTGACTTACCAGACGCCTGAGGTTCGCAAAGGCAATAGCCATCTGACCGATCAAGCCTCTTTCCAGATCCAATAAACCAAATCGGATCGGGTCTCTGAGGTCAGTTCCGTGTAAGAACTGCATTACAAAAAACGTTACTTTGTGGATGGTTTAGACAGTCGGGGTCCCCATGGGGCCCCGATCTTATTTTAAAATACCATGTCATTTCAATAGCTTACAAGTTGGCATTTGCACCCCTGGCACTGGCTCAGGCGTTGCTGATGGGAAGGGTATATGAAAACACAAAAGTACAACCTTAAATCATTGGTCTATGTCGCTTTGTCTGTTCTGGCTTTGATCGCCTGTAATAAGAAAGACGACAATAACTTGGCAAACACTCCGCAGAACTATCAGATGATCAACGGAGTTTGCTATAACAACCTCAACCAGCAGGTGGCTCAACAGCTGTGTACCTATAACGGTAACAACGGCTACTACCTCAGCAACGGCGTTTGCTACAACAATATGAATCAGCCGATGCCGAACACCTCTTACTGTATGAATAACGGTAGCAACGGTTACTATCTCAATAACGGCATCTGCTACAGCAACACGGGTCAGATGATGCCGAACACCTCGTACTGCACGAACAACTCCAACAACGGTTACTATATGAGCGGCGGATACTGCTACAGCTCGACAGGTCAGATG